>JBKJOD010000308.1:0-3310 GCA_046593245.1 Phycisphaerales bacterium | reverse complement strand
CCGGCTGCACAAAGTCCGCCGAACTGATCCCATGCCCCTTCTGCTTGGCCCACACCGCGTCAAGCAGCGCATCCTCCAGCGCACGCTCGCGATTTTCCAGTGACAAATCTGGTTCTCCGCGCAGTGTTCCCATCAGATCGTGCTCCTGCAAACAGAACAGGCACGGACGTATCTTCCCATCCGCGGTGATTCGCAGCCGCGAGCACGCACCGCAGAATGGCCGCGTCACCGGCGCGATGATCCCGATCCGCCCCGCGCCCTCCGGTGCATCCGCAAACACATACGTCTCCGATGTCGAGTGTGCATCCAACCGCTCCAGCGGCACAACCTCTACCCCTTCCCCCACCAGCCGCACAATCTCCTCCGCCGGCACCAGCAGCGAGCGATCCCAGTGATGCCCCGAATCCAGCGGCATGTACTCAATGAACCGCATCTCAAACCCCATCTCCCGCGCCAGCTTCGCCAGCAGCGGCACCTCGCGCTCATTTCGCCCGCGAATCACCACCGCGTTCACCTTCACCGGCGCGAACCCCTCTTCAATCGCCCGGCCGATCGCCGCAATCACCTGCTCCACTCCCCCACCGCCTCCCACATGCGATCGCGTCATCGCCGCAAACACCGCCGGCGTCACCGCATCCATCGAAAACGTCAGCCGCCGCAGCCCCGCATCCTTCCACTTCCGCATGGACTCACGCGTACACAGCGATCCATTGGTCGTCATCGCCAGATCATGCACGCCGAGTCCCGCAACGCCACGGATGATTTCCACCAGTTTCGGATGCACCGTCGGCTCCCCACCCGTCAGCCGTACATTCCGCACCCCCAGCGCCATGCACGCCCGCACCACCCGCACCATCTCATCCACCGAGAGCAACCCGCGCGGATCCGCAAACCGCACATCCGGGTCCATGCAATACACGCACCGAAAGTTGCACCGATCCGTGATCGACAGCCGCAGATCGCGGATCATCCGTCCGTGAGAGTCGATCAGCACCCGCCCCAAAAGCGAGCCGGGGCGTCCCGCCCCGCTCCCCTCCTGATTCCCCTTCGCATGTCCAGTCAACACCTCGCCCGCCCCCGCGCGTGCAACCCCAATCTGCTGTAGCGATACATCACCTTTCACACCTCAACAATAGGTGCCCGGCCGCCAAATCGTGTACGCTCCCTCCATGTCGCACGACGCGTACATCATCCGCAGCTCCCGCATCGTGGCGGACAATCGCATCGCCCCCGGCTCCATCCTCATCCGCGGCGAGAAAATCGAGCGCATCGAACTCGCCCCCGAAGGCACACACACGCCCGCGGCGATCCCCGGCAATCACCCCGAACTCGATGTCGGCCACCTCGTCGTCATGCCCGGCCTCGTCGACACCCACGTCCACGTCAACGAACCCGGCCGCACCGACTGGGAGGGCTTCGCCACCGCCGGCCGCGCCGCCGCCGCGGGCGGCATCACCACCATCGTCGTCATGCCCCTGAACTGCTCGCCCGCAGCGACCAACGTCGCCGCGCTCATGGGCGAAGCGGAAGCTGCGGCGGGAAAGTGTCTCGTTGATTACGGATTCTGGGGCGGGTTGGTGCCGGGCAACGCGGATCAACTCGAGCCCATGTGGAACGCCGGAGCCCTCGGTTTCAAGGCGTTCATGGTCGATTCCGGCGTTGATGACTTTGCTGGCGCAAGCATAGAAGACCTCTCGCTCGGCGCAGAAATCCTTGCACGTCTCGCTGCGCCACTCCTCGTTCACGCCGAACACCCGATCCCGATCACCGGCGCGCAAACGACTTCAGGACTCTCAACTCATCCCCGCGAGTACGCCCGCTACCTCGCCTCACGCCCAGTCAGTGCTGAATCATGGGCGATCGCATACCTCTTCCGGCTTGCCACTGTCTACGAAGCAACGAAACTCCATACTCATGTCGTCCACGTCGCTTGCGAGCAAGGGACAAAGCTCGTCGGCCTCGCGGCGCACGACGGTAAGCAACTCTCCGCCGAAACCTGCCCCCACTTCCTCACCTTCTGCGCCGAAGAAATCCCCGATGGCGCAACCCAGTTCAAGTGCGCCCCGCCCATCCGCGGCCGCGCCACCCGCGAAGCCCTCTGGCAAGCCCTTCGCGACGGCACCCTCACCATGGTCGTCTCCGACCATTCCCCCTGTCCCCCTGCCATGAAGCTCCTCGACACCGGCGATTTCTCCCGCGCCTGGGGCGGCATCTCCTCCCTGCAACTCGGCCTGCCCGTTACCTGGACCGGTGCATCCGAACGCAACTTCTCCCTCACCGACCTCGCCGCTTGGATGTGCGAGAATCCTGCCAAGCTCGCTGGCATCAATCACCTCAAAGGCCGCATCGCCCCCGGCCTCGACGCCGACCTCATCATCTTTGACCCCGAGGAATCTTGGACCGTCCGCGCCTCCGCTCTCCACCATCGCCACAAACTCACTCCATATGATGGCATGTCTCTCCGCGGCGTCGTGAAACGCACCATCCTCCGCGGCCGCACCATCTACGACGCCTCGCTCCCCAACCCGTTCCCCCTCGACCCCATCGGCCAATGGATCAAGCGCGGCACATCATGACCACTGCCACTCATCGCCCCACATGGACGGACGCCATCGACCTCGCCTCCGCGCGCCTCGGCGGCAAGTCCCTCGCGTGCAGCGACGACTTCTTCGCCGCGATGTCCAACCTCCTCAAGCCCGAGCCGCCCATCTTCATCCCCGGCAAATACACCCCGCGCGGCAAATGGATGGACGGCTGGGAATCCCGCCGCAAACGCACCCCCGGCCACGACTGGTGCATTCTCCAACTCGGCCAGCCCGGCTCCATCCGCGGCGTAAATGTCGACACCGCCCACTTTAGCGGTAACCAACCCGAGTTCTGCACCATCGAAGCCGCCGAGCTCCCCGCGCCAACTTCCAAATCCTCCAAGCGTTCCGCGATCAACTGGTCCGAGGTGGAATGGACGGAGCTCTTCCCCCGATCGCCCCTCGGCCCCAGCGCCGAACACTTCATCGAGCCCTACGCCGAACTCGAAGACCGCCGCTTCACGCATCTCCGTCTCAACATGTTCCCCGATGGCGGCATTGCCCGTCTCCGCGTCCACGGTGCGGTCCTCGCCGATTGGCCCGCGCTCATCAAGTCGAAGAAGCCCATCGACCTCGCCGCCGCCGAACACGGCGGCCTCGTCATCGATGCCAGCAACATGCACTTCGGTTCGCGCCACAACATGATCATGCCCGGCCGCGCGAAAAACATGGGCGACGGCTGGGAAACCCGGCGCAAGCGCAACCTCACCTGGCTCGATGATCGC
>JBKJOD010000170.1:0-13651 GCA_046593245.1 Phycisphaerales bacterium | reverse complement strand
ATCGCCGAGATGTTCAAGAACTCCATTCCCAGCTTCGCGAAGATGACCTTCGATCCTGACTCCAACCAACTTCTGGTCACCGCCGACGTTGGCTTGCTGCAGCGCATGGAGCAGACGATCAAAGCCCTGGATCAGAAGTCCACCGCCGCACTCTCCACCGAAACCTTCCACCTCGCCAACTCTGATGCAGACGTGATCGCCCAGAACATCCGCGATCTCTACTCCCCGCAGCAGAACCAGAATCGCAACCAGAATCAGAACAATCCCTTCGCACAGTTCATGCGCCAAGGCCAGGGCGGCGGCAACAACGGCGGGCGCGGCGGAGCAAACGGTGCCGGTGCCGGCGCTACCCGCACCGCCACCGACGCCGCCACCAGCCAGAATCTCCGCGTCACCTCCAATACCGCGCAGAACGCCGTCACCGTGCTCGCCGAAAAGCCCGTGCTCGATCAGATCCGCAAGCAGATCGCCGAAGAATGGGACATCATCGCCGATCCCATCAGACCACGCGTCTATGAACTGAAGAACTCCGACCCCGTCAAGATGCGCGATGTGCTCATCAGCATGTTCGGCTCTCCCGGCGCGGCCCGGCAGAACAACCAGCAGCAGGCCGCCACCGCCAACCGGCTTTACGGCCAGTTCACCTTTGAGGCCATCCCCGAGGCCGCGCGGCTCGTCGTCGTCGCCAAGAATCAGGCGAACCTCGACGCCATCAACGAGATCATCGAATCCCTCGACAAGCCGCAAACCGCAGGCCTGCCGCAGATCATCGAGCTCAAACACGCCGATGCTGAGCAACTCGCCGAACAGTTGAACTCACTGCTCGCCCGTGAAGGCACGCTCGCGCAGGTCACCAAGGCCCAGACCGGCCTGACCTCCGGCGCGACCGGTGCCTCTCCCTTCGCCACCGACGCCACAACCACCAACACCGCGAACACCCAGCAGAACCAGGCAAACCAGTTCTGGCAGGGCTGGTGGGCTCGCTCGCAACCTTCTACAACCACCGCCGGCTCCGGCAATCTCGTCGGCAAGATCCGCATCGTCCCCGTCTGGCGACAGAACTCGCTCATGGTTCTCTCGCCTCCCGAATACCAGGGCGCGATCCGCGAGATCGTCTCCACGCTGGATAATCCCGGCCGTCAGGTCCTCCTCTCCGCTGTCATCGCCGAGATCAACATCGAAGATGCCACCGCCCTCGGCCTCCGCTGGGCCAACTCCACCATCACGCCTGTCAAGAGCGACAACTCCATCTCCTTCGGCCCAAGTGCGGCAGGAAATACCGCCGGCGGCACCATCACCGGCCAGAAGAACGATCTGCTCCCCGGTCTCTTCACGTCCTCTGTGCTCAATCTTGGCGTGAATGTGAACGCGCTCGTCCAGGCCTTGGGCGAGAAGACCGCCGTGAACATTCTTTCTGAGCCGCGCATCTTCACCTCTGACAACCAGCAGGCCGAGTTCTTCTCCGGGCAGGACATTCCCTTCATCACCCAGAGCCAGCCGAACACGCAGGGCAATCTCGTGCAGTCGTTCGACTACAAAGCCGTTGGTATCGCGCTCCGCGTCCGCCCCCGCATCACCATCAACAGGGATGTGGACATCAACATCAATCTCCAGCTCGCCAGCACGCAGCCGGGCAACACACTCTTCGGTGGTGCCATCGTCGATCGCCGCGAAACCACCACCCACCTGATCGTCAAGGATGGCCAGACCGTCGTCATCTCCGGCATCCTCCGCACCGAGGACAATGACACCCGCCGCAAGGTGCCCGGCCTCGGTGATTTGCCCCTCGTGGGCGCGATCTTCAACTCCGTGGAGCGTACCAAGAAGAAGACCGAACTCATCGCCTTCGTCACGCCCTATGTCGTCGGAGACTCCAACGACATCCGCAACGTTGAGCAGCCCGATGAGGCCCGCCTGAAGGCCGTCCGCGATCGCCTCCGTCCCGTCAACGAACTGGATCTGGACAAGCAGAAGCAGAACGCCCCAGTCCGCGAGCCCGGCACCCAGTCCTCCGCCCCTCCCGCCTCCTCGCAATCCCCCATTGACCCGCACCAGTGATCTTCGACGTCCCTCCTAAGTGGCATGGGCTGACCACTCCACGTGTCTGGATCTCGTGGCATGGGCTTTCTAGCCCATGTTCGGGCCGCCGCGGCCCGAATGCCTTTTTCTCCCTTCTCCACAGCACGGGCATCCTGTCCCTGTGGTTCTATTCCACTCTCCCGTTCCTTTCCGCTTGCACCCCCGCTCCCCAGCCCACTCCCTCCGGCATCACCCGCTCCAACTCCACGCCGAAAGAACTCTCTGATCGCTCCCGCCCCCTCGGCACTCCTGCCCAGTCGCTCACCCGCACCAGCTCCCAGCTTTCCGTCTCCATCCGCCCACTCGGCTCCGTGCCCTTTGACGGCATCACGCTCCCACTGACTTCCCCAAATGGCCGCTTCATCGCCGCCCAGCACGGCCCCATCCCAAGTTGGGATGCGATCCTCGCTTCCCCGACACCCGCCGGTTCCGTAGTTCCCGTGCAGCTCCGGCTCTCGGCCTACGAAGTCCTGCCCGCTTTGCAAACTCCGCGCGATGGCAACGCGCTCCGCCAGATTGCCTGGCCCTCCCCTCCCCCTCGCGGCCTGCTGATCGGCCGCTCCTGCGATGATGCCGGTTTCCTCTTCGAGTATCCCCGCCCGCAGTCCGGCTCCCGCTGGATCGGCAAACTGGGCTGGGAATCCGGCGATATCCAGTGGCTCGTCGCCCCCACGGATCTCGACGCGACCGACACAGCCGTCTCGTGTTTCGCCACACTCGGCCCCTCCGGCGAGCTCGCCTTCTGCCGCGCCGCAACTCCCGGCAAGCCCTTCTCTCTCGTCGTCCGCCGCGATCCAGGGGATGCAGCCAATGAACTCACTCTCGCTCCACCCGCCGGCGCGACTTTCGCCATGCCCACCTACGCCGCGGACTCCTCGCGTCTGTACGTCTACCTGATCTCCGCCCTCCCCGGCACCAAGCTCGCGTTGCTCTCCATCGCTGTGCCGAGCGATTCCGCGGCCGCACTCACCATCACCGCTCGCGTTGAGTTCAACGCCGTGCCGTCGATCGACGCCGCGTATCACGCGACCGCCCCCTTGCAAACTCCCTGGCCCGTTCTCCCCAGTGGGGGAGTCGGCGAATCGACATCATTCGTGCACCTGGGCATTCCCACCGGAATCGCCATCGTCTCCCCGGAATCCGGCTCCATGTGCTGGTACGACGGGCTGTCCGCCACCACTCACCCACTCGCCCGCGCCACGCTCGGCGCCTCGCCACTCTTGACGCGTTCGCTTCGTGGCGACTGGCAATGCTCCGGCCTCCTCCTCGGTGCGGCGGGCGAACTGGTGTATCAAACCCTGACACTCCAGCCGCCCGATGCTCTCGCCCCGCACACCCCCGAGTTCGGTGCCGATACCGCACTCCTGAAGGGTGCGTATTTGCCGCGGCTGACCACAGCTCGCCGCGAGGGTTCCCTCAGCTATCTACTGCTCACGCCCCCCATGCCCTCCGCAGCACCCGAAGTTGGTTGCTGTGAGTTGACCCCGCTTCTACCCCGATGAAGCGGGATCGGTTTTCTCGCCCCAAAAGCCACCTGGCCGAACGTTCAAGGCATACGTCTTATACCTCGGCACCGTCCAGATGGATCACCGGTCATTCCGAACCCCCTTCCAACCGCCTGAACCAGGCGACTTGTGCATGGCGGGCGATGCCGGTCGGCGTCAAAGATCAAATATTTGGTATTTGGTCGGTAAAGTGGGGGGCTTTGTAACGACTTTCGGGGGTAATTCCACCCCATTCTTGCGCAAAGAGGTGAACAAAGCGTTCGAATTTGTTTGACGACCCCCCGGACTTGATGTATCTTCCACCCGTCGTTGTTGTGGCTCTCTCTCTCTCTGCCCTCAATATCTGAAGGAGTTCCCTGTGAAGAAGTCTCTCGTTACAGCTATCGCTTTGGTCGCGGCCGCTGGCGCTGTTCACGCGCAGTCGGTCGAGTTCCGCATTGTTGAGCGTCGTGGTCAGACGTCTTGGACGCCCGCTACCACTCTTGCCCCGCTGAATGACGGTGTGCTTGATCTGGCCGTGCAGGCTCGTGTTGTTGGCGGCACCGCTGGTCGCGGCATCGGCAACTTCAACTTCAACGTCACCACCACCTCCGGCGAAGCTGAGAGCCGCGGCTCTCTGGCCCGCGCTCGCATCAGCAACACCGGCACTGGTACGTACAACACCTCTGCCACCCAGTACGATCTCAGCTCCACCCTCGGTCAGGGCGGTCTGGCTGCGACGTACATCTATCTCGCTGGCATCAACGGTGCCTTCAACGGTGTGATCAACTCCTCCAGCGGCACGTACACCAACAACGCTGCTGAGCAGGACATCGGCCTCATCACCGGCGCCCCCATCGGCGGCTCACTCCTCACCACCTTTGGTTCCGCTGGCGTGGTTGACGCGAACGGCGACCCCGTTCCCGACACCTATCCGGGCACCGGCACCACCGCTACTCTCGACAACGCACTCGCCAACACCTATCTCGGTGCCAACGGCAACTTCGTTGACCTCTACCACTTCCGCTACACCATCACCAACAGCACCATCGACCGCACGATCGTGTTCGCCATCACCGGCGCAGCCGCTCAAACCTTCGGATCGCTGGCTTCCTCCAGCGGCGTGTGGGGTCCGGCTGGCATCACCGATGCGACTGTTAGCGTCGGCAGCCCCCTTTCGTTCCGTGTTATCGTCCCCGCTCCGGCCTCCGCTGCCCTCTTGGGCCTCGGTGGTCTGATGGCGGCCCGCCGCCGCCGGACGGCCTGATATTCGATCGGTCCCACGATTGAAGGCAGATTGAGTCCACGCAGGCCCCGGTCATTTGACCGGGGCCTGTTTTATTCGAGCAGCATTCGCAGCATGGGCTTAATCAGCCCATGTTCTTCGGTGGGATAGCAACCCGAGCCATATTCGGGCAAGAGCGGTCCAGAAGGTAGCTTTACGTCTGCAGTGCGGGCTCACCAGGCCATTTGCCGCGCCTCTGACATGATCCGAGTTTTACGCCACAGGGGGGGTATACCAGTAGCTGGATATCTGTGAACGTGGCTGAACCCCCTCCGACTTGATCCTAAAATCGCCGTTGTCAGGTTCGGTTCGGCTCGTGGTGGCCTTTTTTGATTCAATTTGGTGCTTGGGCGGAAAATTTGTGCGATTTTCTGGGCTTACGCCTTGCAACGAACACGAGTTCTGGTAGTCTCTTCACTGTCGCGGCTGTTTTTCGCTGCCCTCAAGGAGAGATAGAGATGACCCGTACCGTTCTTATGGCTTGCATTATTGCAGGCGTCGCCGGAGCTGCTCAGGCCGCTACCGTCGAGTTCCGAATCGTTGAGCGCCGTTCCCAGGTCGCTTATAACCCTTTCATCGCGTCCTCCGTTCCGCTGAACGACTCTCTTCTGAACTTCGCCGTTCAGGGTCGCGTCGTCGGTGGTGGCCCCACCGAAGGCATCGGCAACTTCGGCTTCAACATTCTGTCGAATGAAGCTGAAACCTCTGGTGCCTTGGCTCGCGCTCGCATTAGCGTCGCTGGCACCGCCAACTACGATACGAGCTCCTTGCAGTACGGTGCGAACTCCACTCTCGGCGTGGGCGGCCTCGCCGCGACGTATACCTATCTCGCTGGTATCAACGGCGCATTCAACGGCGTGATCAATACCAACTCGGGCTCCTTCACCCAGAACGCCGCCATTCATGACATCGGTCTCATCACCGGCTCTCCGACTGGCGGCGCTGGCCTCCTGTCCTACGGCTCCCTCGGCAACGTCGATGACCTGGGCAACCCCGTTCCCAACCTGTGGGTTGCGGGAAACGTTTCTGCCATGGATATTGGCGACGCCACGAACTTCCTCGGTGCAAACGCCAACTTTGTTGATCTCTACCACTTCAACTACACGATCTCCAACACCGCGACTCGCGTGGTGACCTTCACCCTCGGCGGCATCAACGCTCAGACCTTCACCAGTCTGTCCCGTTCCGATGGCGTTTGGGGCCCCGCGTCTCCGCTCGACGCGACTCTGATCGTCAGCTCCGGCGCTTCCGTCTCGGTCACTCCCGCTCCGGGCGCCGTCGCCCTCCTCGGCATCGGTGGCTTGGTCGCCGCTCGCCGTCGCCGCACTGCCTAAGGCCGTGTGGTCGTCCTAAATCTTGATTCCGACAGGCCCCGGTCACACGACTGGGGCCTGTTCATTTGTCTTTGTCCCACATCGCATACGCTCGCACAACCGCGAGGGCTGAACAGCTTGATATAGGGCGTCACGCAAGTCTTTGTGCCGCTCAGTCGCGAATGGTGAGTTTGTTTCGAAACGACTGGTTGGGCCGCTCGGTTCTGATGTTTCGCTCAGTATCGCGCCACGCTCGGATCAACATCCACCGACCACAGATCGATGCCGCCCGCCATCGAGCGGACATCGGTGAAGCCCATCGCGCGGAGCGTGGCCGTCACCTTGAGGGATCGCACTCCGTGGTGGCAGTGCACCACGATTGGCGTGTCGCGGGTGCCCTCATCTGATTCAAGCTCATCGGCGCGTCGCTCGATCTCCGCCATCGGGATGTGGCGTGCGCCGGCGATCCGGGTCGCTTGCCATTCCTCGGGACGGCGGCAGTCCAGCAGGATGAAGGGGCGTGCCGGTGCCGCCTCCAGGTGTTCCTTTGTCTGGCGCGGCGTGATTTCCCATTCGGGCTTGAACGGATAGCCGCGCGGCAGGCCGCGGGCATCAAGGGGCGGAGTGATTGGCTGTGGCGTGGTCATGGCTTCGATGCCGGAGCCGCAGCGGGCGCTGGGACATCCGTCGCGGGCATTCCACCCCCGGGGCGGAGATCGGTTGCTGGGGGTTGGAGCGGACGGGTTCGGATGGGCTTGGGCATCGGACCGGCGGAGGGATTTGCTGATGGGGCCGCACCGGGATCGGTGATTGGCTCAGTCTTTCCGGTGCCGGTGGGCGGGAGCGATTGCACCCGGCTTGCCGGGCCATCGGGCTCAATGCTCGGGTTCACAATCACGACATTGTTGGGCGAACGGGCGTAGCCCTCGCCGCCGGTGCGAGTCGGCTGGCGGGGGCGCATCTCCGCAACGGCGCGCGGCACGAGCAGGAGGATGTCTACCGCACCGACAAACGGCGCGGCGGCGGCTTCGAGGATCTGCTCATCATTGTGCCGATCCGTGCCGAGGCCCAGCGCGGTGCGCTCCGTCGGATACTTGCCCTGGGCGCGAGGGTTGGATTCCTTGTTGATGTAGTTGCCTGCCAGCCGTGGCTGATGGGCCGAGAAATCGTTCGGGACTTCGATCGCGGTTGCGCCCCAGTTGGAGCGGTCCAGCGAGACGAGCGAGGGTTGCGCGGTGCGGGCATCAACCGGACCGGCCGCGCCGTAGATCGGGGCGAGCTGCTGATTCGCGGTCGGCTCCAACCCCTCGGGCGGCGGCGTGGTGGTGGAGTCGGTGATGGTGGATGGGGTGAAGATGGAGTGGCCGAACGGGCGGCCTGCGTTGCCGATGCCGTGCTCATTATTCAGCGCGCCGACGCAGCCGTACAGGAGCATCGGGGCGGCAAAGACGGAGAGGCGAATGGGGTGGGAATTAGCCATTGGGAGAGGGTAGGGCTGCGAGAGTTAGGCGGGGCGTGTCGGCCCGAATATGCGACGAATCAAGGCATTCGGGCCGAAGCGGCCCGAACATGGGCTGGAAAGCTCATGCCACGAAAGACAACAGAACATGGGCTGCCACGCCCCTGCCACGTTCAGGAATCGGGTAACTCGCCGAGCACGATTCGTGTGACTTCGCGGCAGAGTTCCGAATCAAAGCCGCGGCGGGCGAGAAGTGAGTACAGGGCGCGCTGGCGTGCCTGTGGGTCGGGCTTGCGGGTGAGGGAGCGGAGCTTGCGGCGGGCGATGGCAAGTGCGGCGGCGCGCTGGTCGTAGTTGGTTTCGGATGCGACGCGATCGACAACTTCGTCGGCGGTACGGGTCGTGATGCCTTTGGCGCGGAGCTTGAGCGAGACGCGGCGGGTGCCGAAGGCGCGGCGGGCGAGGGTGGTTTCGGCGACGCTCTCGGCGAACCGTTTCTCGTCGATTATGCCGGAGGCGACGAGCTCATCGGCGATGCGCTCGGAAGCCGAGGGAGCGAGGCCACGCTGGCGGAGCTTGGTGATGAGCATCGATCGGCTCATGGCGCGGCGGGAGACGGAGCGAATGGCCCAGGTGCGGGCGATCGAGACCATCATCGAAGCGGCCACACCATCGCGCATGCGTTCAGACCAGATGATGCCCTCTCCGATGCCCAGGTCGATGATGAGTTGTTCGGTGGCCTCGCCTGCGGTCTTTCGCCCGAGTTTGATGGTGATCTCGCCGGGAGTGGCTGGAGAGCGGAGCAGTGCGGTGACAACCGCTCCCGCGGCGGGGAGATTGGGGGGCTCGAAGCGGGTGGAGCGCTTGGCCATATGGGAAGTGACGGAGTAAGGAGTGACGAAGTGACGCAGTTGGAAGTCAGGTCAGAGAGTCAAGGAGAGAGCTGAGTTCGCCGAGGGCCTTGCCATCGTTCACGCGGCGGGCGGTTTCGATGCCGGACTTCAGCGTGGCGATGGCCTCGGGTGTGTGGTCGTGGTCGGCGAG
Organism: Phycisphaerales bacterium; assembly: GCA_046593245.1. Lineage (GTDB taxonomy): Bacteria > Planctomycetota > Phycisphaerae > Phycisphaerales > UBA1924 > UBA4658. Next base: position 4,987 of record JBKJOD010000170.1, on the reverse strand, counting down.
GGTCTTGGCCTTGTGGTAGTAGGCGTAGCAGTAGTTTGGGTCGGTGGCGAGGCAGCGATCAAAGTGCTCGCGCGCTTTCGGGACATCGCCGAGCTTCGCGTATTCCTGGGCGACGCCGTAGTGGGTGAAGGCATCGTCGGGTTCGGCGGCGAGGATTTTCAGGAGTTTGGTCAGGCGGTCGGACATGGGGGGTGGGGAAAGTGACGGAGTGACGAAGAGAAAGAAGTGACGGAGAGTGAGAGGGCGGAATGCCGTGGGTCGTGGTATCCTACGGCCGCGGAATGCCGGGATTTCTGGCAGTTCGATGCGTCATGAGATACTTGTTCACTTCGGCACTTCCACGAGGCAATCCATGTCGGACATCAAGACAATCGGCGTTCTGGGCGCAGGGCAGATGGGTGGGGGCATTGCGCAGGTGGCGGCGGTGTCCGGGTTTGATGTCGTGGTGTTCGACTCATTTCCGGGATCGATCGAGAAGTGCAAGGGCGTGCACAAGAAGTCGCTCTCGAAGTTTGTGGAGAAGCAGAAGGTCAGCCAGCAGGATGCGGACGCGGCGATCGGGCGGGTGCGCTTTGTGGAGAAGATTGAAAATCTGACCGGGTGTGATTGGGTGATCGAGGCGGTGGTGGAGGATGCGAAGGTCAAGAAGGATCTGTTCAGCACGCTGGCGAAGATGTATCCGAGTGAGCAGGTTGTGCTCGCGACGAACACGAGCTCGATCAGCATCACGGAGATCGCGACGGCGTGCGGCGCGACGGCAAACAGAGTGGTGGGAATGCACTTCTTCAATCCGGTGCCGCTGATGCAGTTGGTGGAGGTGATTCCAGGGCTGGCGACATCGGCAAGCGTGACGGAGCGGACGATCGCGCTGGCGACGAAGATGGGAAAGACGCCGCTGAAGGCGAACGATCGTGCGGGGTTCATCTCCAATCGCGTTCTGATGCCGATGATCAACGAGGCGTTTTATGCGTGGATGGAGGGCGTCGCGGAGCCGGAAGCGATCGATGGAATCATGAAGCTCGGCTGCAACTTCCCGATGGGGCCGCTGCGGCTGGCGGACTACATCGGGCTGGATACCTGCGAGAAGATCATGGGTGTGCTGGCCGATGGGCTGAACAATGACCGGTATCGGGCGTGTCCGAAGCTGAAGCAGCTCGTGACGGCGGGGCGGCTGGGGGACAAGAGCGGGCGTGGGGTGTTTGAGTATCCGGGGAAGTAGAGTGCATCCATAGCTTCCTTCAGCGGTATCGCTCCGAGATGATTCGGCCGTCGGTGGTATCGGAGCGTGCCCGTGCGACTGATTCGGAGAAAAAACTATCGCGCGATTCCGGAACTCGACCGGTTCACGGATGAGCAGTGCGAGCGGTTTGTGGGTTCGGCGACCTCTTCGTGGGCGCGGCGGATCGGGCGGTGGATGGTGGTCGGTGCCGCGACGCTCATGATTCTTTGCGGATCACTTTTCGGGGTGATCCAACTGGCAGAGTTTCTCGACAGCAAGATGGTCTTCTGGGGGACCATCGGATTTATCGGATGGGGTGTGCTGTTGGTCGCGGGAACGGGTGCCGGGCTGGACGGTGGTTTGGTCGTACGCGATTGGACACTTCGCCGGCGCGTGCGGCAGCTCATCGCGCGGTGCGGGGCGTGCCCGTCGTGCCACTACTCGCTGATGGGGATGCGGGTGGGAAAGGATCTGACGATTGTCTGTCCGGAGTGCGGGCGATCGCTCGCGGTGGATCCGGCGATGGAGGAGTTGGCCACCGATGAGATCGGGGCGCCGGTGTATCGACCGACCGTGGCGCGGGATGACGCGGCGACGGTCGCGCGGCGGCGAAAGAGGCACCGAAAGTTTCTGAAGTGGACGGCGATCAGCGCTGTGAGCTTCGTGCTGATGCTGGGCGCGGCGTATGGGGTCTGGTGGTGGTGGCTGGTTGAGCAGGCGAAGACGGCGGCGGCGGAGCGGCGGACGCGCGAGATCGTGACAGGTCTGCGGCAGGCAATGTGGAAGCGCGGCCCCGAGACAAACAGTGAGACGGAGTTCTGCCGGTTCGTCGAACTGCTACAGCGGGTGCGAGAGAGTCAGTTCAAGCGGAACGCGATGCCGGAGTATGCCTCGCCGGATGGAAAGTTTCAAGGGTTCAACTGGGAGAGTGTGAAGCCCGACTTCGATGCGGTGCTATTTGAGAAGCGAAGCGGTCCCGGGACGTTCGAACCGACGCGGCGGTACGTGCTGGACGTTCTGAAAGAGTGTCGGGAGGACGGAACCTTCGACCAGCTCCGAGAGATTCTGAGCATGCGGGCGCCCATCCGCGAGCTTGACACCGATTGGAAGTCGCCGTTCTTCGGCGTTCTCCTTCCTGATCTGGGCATGGCTCGGGGCCTTGGGCGTGTCAACGCGGCGCGCATGGTGCAATCGCTGCATGCGGGCCATCGTCAGGACTACGTGGACGCTCTTGAGGAGTCGCTGGCGACGGCGCAGATCATCGAGCGGCAGGGGCTGCTCATTGAGGAACTTGTGGGATATGCGATCCGCTCGCACATCTACGCGCGCATCGTGGAGCAGCACGAGCAATACCCCGATGACGCCTGGACGCGCGACGTGCTGGAAGCGGTTCTGCGACGCGCGGAGATCGTTCCGATGTGGCGATCGATGCAAGTCGAGCGTGCGGGCGCGATGGACGCGGTGCAGTGCTTCTTTTCAAGGCCCGATCAGGTGCGACGTGCACAGTGTGGTCTGGGAACGCCAGATTTTTTCGGAGGCAGCGCGACCGGAGGCGGCTTTGCCGGCGGATGGTGCGGGGGATACCAGGGCAACAAGCGGGCGATTGATTCCTACTTCGATCCGTGGATTGCGTTTATGCAAAGGGAGCCATGGCATCGCAAGACGCCTCCCTTCGTCGCACCTTCGGGATATGCCGTTGTCGATCAGATCCTTCCCGCCCTCACCCGGGCGGCGAACTCGGAGGCCGTTGTGCTCCGAGATCGGAACTTCTGCGTGGCGACGCTCGCGGTGGATCGGCATCGGCACGCTACCGGGCAGTATCCGACGTCAGTCCACCAGCTGCGGCCGTATGTCGGGATGCCAGAACTTCTGATCGACACAGGGAGCGGATTGCCGTATCGGTTTGGGTTTGTGCAGGAGGAAGGGCAGCGGGAGTTGGAGTTCCAGATCATGCTGGGTGACGATGAGCGACCCGCGAAGCCGGAGCCGCTGGCACCCAAGCCATCCGCCACGCCACTTCGGCCTGTACAGTCGAAGAAGAAATAGGCCGCGGCCTACGCTGGGACATGCTGCACATGCTTCGAACATCGACTGGCGTCGGCGTGTTCCTTCCGGACGGGCGGACGCTGGGGTTCAATCACCTCATCGGGATCGGACGCAACTACGCGGAGCACGCGAAGGAGCAGGGGGCGGCTGTTCCTGATGCGCCGATGGTGTTCACCAAGAACGCGGCAGCGGGCGTGATGGATGGAGATGACATCATCGTGCCGAAGGTTTGTCAGGATCGGGAGCAGGTGGACTTTGAGGGGGAACTTGCGGTGGTGATCGGCGCGCGGGTCCGCGATGTGTCGAAGGCCGATGCGTTCAAGTATGTGCTCGGGTATTGCGTGGCGAACGATGTGTCGGCGCGGTGGTGGCAGAAGAGCGGGAGTGGGGGGCAGTTCTTTCGCGGGAAGTCGTTTGATACATTTTGCCCGATGGGGCCCGGCGTGGTGCCAGTATCCGAAGTTGCGAACCCGAACGCGTTACGGATCACGACGAAGGTGAACGGGCAGATGATGCAGGATTGCTCGACGGGTGAGATGATCTTTGATGTGGCGACGCTGGTGAGTGATCTATCGCGCGGCATGACGCTGCTGCCGGGAACGGTGATTCTGACGGGAACCCCCAGTGGTGTGGGCATGGCGCGGACGCCGCCGGTGTGGCTGAAGGATGGCGACGTAGTGGAGATTGCGATCGAGAAGATCGGAACGATTCGCAATCGGGTGGTGTTTGAGAAATAAGGTTGTGGCTCGGGCTTTCTAGCCCGAAACTCGCCGCGGCGGGCCACGAAATCAAGCACTTTGCGACTTGCCGAACACTTTGATTCCGACGCCGAATCCAACGATGCCCAGACCGACGAGTATGCTGATGGGGAGCAGCATGTCGTGCCATTCCAGCGGGCGCCAGATGCCGCCCTGCATGGCGTAGATGGACCAGCGGATGGGGCTGAGGTTGCTGACGGGCATGATCCAGTCGGGGAGGAACTCCAGGGGGATCATGCCGCCGCCGATCATCGAGAAGAGCATGAGCACGCCCCAGCCCGCGCCGCTGGCGGCGCGTTCGGAATGGCAGAGTGACGCGATGAGCATGACCACGCCGCTGAAGCAGAAGGCGGTAGCAAGAATGGCCGCGGCGATCATGGCGTATGAGCGTGGATGCACCTTGAAAACAACGATGCCGATGAGAATGAGCGCGACGGCCATCGCGATGGTGACGAAGAACGCGGCGAAGGCCTTGCCGCCGAGGATCTGTCATGCGGAGAGCGGGGCGGCGCGAAGACGCATCATGGTGCCGCGGCTGCGCTCGGTGACGAAGGAGATGGCGAAGGAGAGCGTGCAGCCGATGACGCCCCACATGATGCCCTGCGGGAAGCTGGTTTCGTAGGAGTTTTTGGGGCCGCGCTGCTCGCGCTCGATGGTGATGGGGGTGATGGTGATGGGTTGCCACGCGCTGGCGGCGGTGGTAGTCGGAGCGTCTGGCTTGGAGGGGTCGGTGGTTGCAGGCGTGTTTTCGGTCGGCATGCTGTCGAGCATGGTGTCGAGGTTGCCGAAGAAGCGATCGAAAGTTTGACGGCGCTCGGGGGTGACGCTCGGGTCGTTGCGGATGCGGTCCAGCGAGTCCTTCGCCATGCTCCGCATCTTCTGCGGATTGGTGAAGCCCTGCTGGAGCTGCATGAAGCCGTATTTGGTCAGGATGCCGGTGAGCATTCCGGATGTTGCCTGGCGC
>JBKJOD010000134.1:0-14131 GCA_046593245.1 Phycisphaerales bacterium | reverse complement strand
CTTGCTTCCACAGCACCGCGACGGTCTTTGGGCCCAGCCCCGGAATCTCCATGATTTGCAGCAAGCCCGGGGGCACTTGCGTGCGCAGCTCTTCGAGTTCGCTGATCTTCCCGGTGGCGACAAACTCAATGATCTTGTCGGCGATCTTCGGGCCAACGCCGTCGAGCGCGACGAGCTGCTTCTTGGCATCTGGTGCCTTGGCGATCGGTTCCAGGTCCACCGCAAGGTCACCGATCACGCGCGAGGCCTTCGCGTGCGCGAGCACCTTGAAGGTGTCCTGCCCGAGCAGGTCCATGAGCTTGGCGATGAGGGAGAAGCGATCGGAGAGTGCGGCGTTGACGCTCATGGGAAAACATAGCACGGGCACGGGGGATACATAGCACATAGCACATAGCACATGGCCACATGGCACATTCAAGGCGGCGGGACTTCATCCGAATGTGCTCTGTAGCCATGTGCCATGTGCTCTGTGGCTTCTCTCCCTTGTACACTCCGGCCATGCCCACCAACTCCTCCACCCCCATCCTCTGCGCCATCCTCGCCGGTCTCTGCTGGGGCGTCGGCGAGATCTTCACCAAGTCCGCGATCAACACGCGGGAGATCGGGCCGCTGGGGACTGTGTTGCTCCGCGCGGCCGTCACGTTGCCGCTCGCGCTCATCGGGTTTCTGGTCGCGTACAAGATCATGCAGACGGAGACGCAGCAGTGGTGGGGCCTCCTCCCGTCTTCCTCTCCTCCACCTCTCAACTCCTCGACTCCTCCACTCTCTTCCCCCACCGGCATGCACCTCTCCACCTGGCTCAAGCTCATCCTCGGCTCGGGCGTGCTCGCGGGCTTCGGCGGCGTCTTCTTTTTTTACTACGGCCTCTCGCTCCCCGGCGGCGACATCAGCGTGCTGCGGCCGATCGCCTTCGCGCTCGCGCCCGCGACGGCGGTGCTGCTGGGGTGGTGGTTTCTTGGTGAGGGAATGACGATGCGAAAGGGAATCGCGGTGGTGCTGATCGTCGCGGGGATCATGCTGCTGGCGGGAGAAGGAAAACGCCACGCCGCAAACCCGCCGTCTGCCTCGTCGTAATCCTAATCCTAATCGTAATCCTAATCTTCCGAAGGGGACGATTAGGATTAGGAGCAGGATTAGGATTAGGACCGATCCACAATGCAAAAACACCACGGCCCCGGTCGAACAGACCCGGGGCCGTGGCGAAACAAAAGGGATCAGGCGTGGCGTGCGATGCGGCCTTCCGTGGAGCCGAAACAGCACGCGCTTGCCGGTGGTATCTGCACGAACTCAAGCCGCGATCTTCATCTCCCCGTTCTGCACGCCCTCGGATGTGGAAGCAATGAAGATGCTTCCTCCTCCGCCGACGCCGAAGTTGACGGTGAACTGCGCGGGCTCGCCGCGCTGCGTGGAGCGGTACGCGGTGATCTGGTAGACCGAGGGCGTCGCGCCCGCGGGAATGGTCATGTCGGTGAAGGACTTCTTGCCGACCTGGCCGAGGTAGGTGAAGGTGGTGGTGCTGCCGGACTTGCGGAGCACCTCGTAGTTGGTGCCGCCGGTGCCAGCGGGGTTGCTGCACTTCCAGTTGAGCTTGACGGAGCCGTCTTCCAGCAGATTGACGCTGAAATCAGTCGGCTTGCCGGGCGGCGGCACAGCGCCGGGCGTCGCGGGCGGCGGGATCATCGCGAGCGTGTAGACGTTGGGATTGTTGGTGGTCTGGGCGAAGGCCTTGATCGTCTCGATCATGTCCGCGCCCGCGCCGGGGCCGTCGTGCATCGCGCGGACCTTGGCGTAGTAGGTCTGCGTCGCGGTCTTGGCGGCTTCCTGCGCGGCGACATAGTCTCCGTAGGCTTTTCTGGCTGCGACCGTCAGAGCAGTCAGCGAGGTGACGGCGCTGGTCGTGACGCCGATCGCCACAGCGCTGGTGCCCCAGGGTCCGACATGCGATTCATAAAACTCGATCTTGCCCAAACGACTCTGCGGTGTGATACCCATCTGAAACTCCTTTGGCCCCTTGCGGTGGCGATGGGGTGCCGTCGTTGTCGCGCAAACAGATTGCGAGTGACGAGGGCGAGTCCCGACGGTTCATTCACTCACACGAGCGGTGAACTACCGGGCGATGTTGCACACCAGATTTCGACGATCGCATTCCGCACATTCAGTCCACGTCGCACAATCATCGCAAATTCTTTTCGTTCCCCAGCTCCGCACGTCCGAGTAACTCTCTCACCCCGCGCCACGCCCCAAAAACCCAGATGCCCAGCCACCCGCGCGCGTTCTCGGACCATTTTTGCTTCTAGAAAAGCCCTCTTCGCGCAGCAAAGAGCCCTCTTCGCGCCGCGAAGACGGCTCTTCGCGCAGCGAAAAGGTCTCTTCGCGCCGCGAACAGCCCACTTCGCGCATGGAAGAGGTCTCTTCGCGCATGGAAAAGCCCTCTTCGCGCTCCGAACACATGCGTTCGCCGCGCGAAAAGGCCTCTTCGACACGCGAACGTGGCCGCTCTCTCGCTCTACCACTGCTCCGTGCCACCGGCTTTCGCAGCTCTGGGCGAACGCCGGTGCAGTGAACCCGTGATGTCACGCATTCCCGCCGCGCCCGCACCGACGTCGCGATCAGAGCATCGCGAAGTCGGTGGCACGTTCTTGTTCATTCAACGGGAAAGACCGGGCCACCCGCCCCAGAGCGGCAAGGTAGTGGCACGATTCAAGGTGGGGCCACCTGCCGACCCTGACACGGAAGGTGTATGCTCTGACCTCGACTCCTCTAGGTTACCTCGTATAGGATACGAATCTTCTTACGCTGCTCTGGCATGTCAGTGTCAGGCGAGCGATTATGCACCCTGATCCTGCGATTGAACGAGGACGGAATGAAGATCGCCTTGCCAACCTCAAGATAGCGTTGGCGGAGTATCTAGCGAATAGAGACTCTCTTAGAGCCCGTCGCTTTGAGTTCCTGAGTGAACACGAACTGCTCTCGGAAACCAAGCGCGAGTGGCTGCTAGAAAGAGCCGCGTCTGATTGGGCCCATGCATGTGGGGGTGTGATCTCTTTCCTAGACTCTGCAAATAGAGATCGCTTTGTGTCGGAGTTGCCCAGTGAACTGCGGCTGGCACTCGAACTTCGCCGTAGTAATTCTCAGAGAGAGAATGGAAAGGGGCTGGCGATATTTGTTGGCATCCCAGTCGGCTTACTCCTGATCATGTTCATCAGTAAGTGTGCCTATGGACATTAAGGTGGGTAGATCTTTGGACAGACTACGCGTTGGAGTTGGTCTTTGCTTTAAGCACCAGTGCATCAATCCATTCCACGAAGTCGTACCGAAAGTACTGTTTCGCGTCTAACCACGTTTTACGTATGTCTGGATCAGCCATCTTGTGGCTGACCCAGCGCTGTGTGCTCTCCCAGGATTCCGAATCCATGAGTCCTTCGCGATGCAGCGTGTGGAGTTGCTCAAAACGATTGAAGAAAATGTGGCGCAGGACCTCTGGCTTTGACTCCTTATTGGCCTGGAGGAGTGCCTCGTCACCCAGAATCAACTCGTTGATGTCATTCACCGCATCCGCAGTCGAGTTGTGCACAGACACTCGTATCGCCCGCACTGCCTCCTTCACGCCATCGGCTGCGGATTGAGTTTGTCGCACCAACCACACCATGGTGACACAGACGACTGCGGTCTGAATCACCGCACAGCACATCGAGACAAACGCGATGGAATACTCTGTCAAGCGCGGTCCTTTCAAATCAGTCACGATATGCTACAGAGAATTTCCGATTAGGTGGCCTGACAAGTCTCGTGGTGAACATGCGGCAGGTGGCCGCACCCTCCCATCCATCAACCAACACTGTGCCACCGACTTTGCCGCTTCGGCAACGTCGGTGCGGCCTCATGGCGGGTTCAGTCTACCGCGCACCCGCGCTGAGAAGAAGAAAGGCATTGCTGATGGCCTTCAGCCTGAGGAAGGGAAGGCGAAAGGCAAAGACAAACACTTGGGCAGCATGACAGTCGCCAGTTCCTCAGGCTGAAGGCCATCAGCAAAAGAAACCTAGAGGTTCACAGGAGCCGCGACGGCAGGCACGATTCAAGGTAAGGCTACCTGACGGTAGAGAGAGGGTGGGCTGCACGGTCGCGGTATCAAAGCCCCTTCCATTTCTCGCCCGTCTCAGGCCATGCACATCGCACTGAACCTATCCTCTATTCCGTATCGCAGAAACTCTTCGTTGGTCATTCGAATGAGTCGCATCGCCTCCGTCCATTCTTGCTGGGTCACCCTCTGTGACGCAAACACCTTCGTGAGCGCTTCGATCGCCTCAATCTGATCTCGGTAATGCACCCATCGCATGAGCCACCATATGAGCAGTGCCACAATCGCAGCAGTTCCACTGATTTGAGAGAGCACGGGCTGTCGGGTGTATGTGCCATAGCCCACCCCGCACACGAGAATGCCCAGACAGGAAATGCCAAGCATCATGCGGGAGTTCGCCCAGAAACGAACGATTGGCTCGATAATCGCGGCCTCGCCGTGGACCCGTGGCTTCGGCTTGCTCTGAGTCGTAACGATCAAGACGAGTTGGGATACGACCTCGCCACGCATGTCGATGTCCTTTCTGAACTGTTCGCCCGCCGGCAGGGGGCCGCACCTTCTCACCCATCAACAAAAACCGTGCCACCGACTTTGCCGCTTCGGCAACGTCGGTGCGGCCTCATGGCGAGTTCAGTCTACCTCGCACCTGCGCTGAGAACAAGTAAGGCATTGCTGATGGCCTTCAGCCTGAGGAAGGGAAGGCGAAAGGCAAAGGCAAACAGTTGGGCAGCGTGACAGTCGCCAGTTCCTCAGGCTGAAGGCCATCAGCAAAAGTAAACTCGACGTTCACCAGCACCATCCAATATTCCGGTGGGTGGCACGATGCAAGGGGGAGCCACCTGCTGTCCGTGCGCCCCCGCGAGACATCGCTCGCTTGCGCTCGCGGTACTGTTCGCACTCAGCACTCGTCACTTCACAAACGTCCCCCGCTCCCGATCCTTCTTCACCCCCGGGAACTTCAGCACGCGGCCGTGGGCGGCGCAGTAGACGCCGGGTGAACGCGCATCCGCCAGCATCCCCGCCGCGAAGAGCGACTCGGTGAGGTTCTGCAACGCATCCGAGCGGATCATCTCGAAGGGGCGCATCGCGCCGGTGAGGACGATGGGCGTGAGCGGCACGGGAATCTCGCGGAGGAGTTGCTCGCCGGTGGTGGTGAGCGTGTCCGTGCCGTGGAGAATCACGATCGCGTCGGAGCTTGCGGCACTGGCCCGCACCGCCTCGACGATCGCGGCACGATCATCGTCGGTCATGTGCAGCGAGTCTTTCTGCATCAGCTCGACGATGGAGATGCGGGTGTCCTCCAGCCGCAACTGCTCGAGCATCCGGCGCACCACGCTGATGCGGTTGGTCAGCTCGCCGGTCATCTCGTCGTAAGTCTTCTCGATCGTGCCGCCGGTGGTGATGAGGGTGAGGTGGCGCATGGTGCATCACGCCTTCGCGTGCACCATCTTGATCTGCTTGCGCGGATCGGTGCGCCCGATGATGTCGCTCACGCCCTGCTGATTGAACCCCTTGAAGCCGTCGTTGCGCTCCAGATTCTCCAGGTGCGAGCCGATCGCTCCAACTTGCCGGAAGCTCTCGGCCTGCTCGTGCGTGATGAGCTTCTGCTCCAGCAGCTTCTTGATGCGGCGATCGCCGACCATCCATCGCTCGCCCTCGGTGAAGGCCTGCCGCAGATATGGGAAGGTCGTGAAGGGGTCCATGGTGCGGACGTGGGCTTTCTTTTCGAGTTGCGTGACCAGCGCGTGCCAGTCGAACATGGCTTCGAGGTGGTGCATGCCTGCCTGCAACACGGCCTCGCCGTGCAGGCCGACCCAGAGGCCGACGGTGCCGAGGTCCTTGTGCTTTTTCTTGAACCCCTCGTGGCTGAAGTCGCCGAGGAGTTCTTCGGGGCTCATGTCCACATCGTTGAAGGTGATGATGCCGGTGATGGGCTGCTCCATCACCTGTGCGCCCCACTCGTCATCGCGCCCGGCGTAGAACCGCTCGCGGCACTTCTGGCCGAGCTTCTCCCAGAGCGCGACGAGCTTCGGAAAGCTCTCGCGGCTGCTGCGATACGTGTGGTGGTCGTGGTTCGCCCAGCCCAGGCCGAGCTTCTCCTGACGGCGGAACTGCACGCGTGCGGCGTGGTTGCGACGCATCCAATACTCGCGCTCCGCGGCGTAGAACAAGTCACACGTCCAGTCGCGGCCGATGTCGGCGATCGCGGCGTCGACGATGCGGTTGGCTTCGCGGAAGCCGTCGGCATCATCGTCGTAATCGCGTTTGCGGCGGCGGAGATTCTCACGGTGCTCCATCGCCTTGATGGCGATGCTCGGATCGAAGACCGGCGGGAGATAGCCGAGGTAACCGTGCCGCTCGACGACGAGCAGTTCGCAGTTCTTGCCAGTGGCCACCCGCGCAATGCGGAACTGCCCAAGCGGCTCGCCGTCGATCGCGGTCTCGGAGACCTGATGTGCGGAGAGATAGTCGGCGACGAACTCAACCTTGAGCGCAACCCGCGTGGTCTTGCCATCCACCAGCAGCACGCGCGGGAAGACGCCGAGCTCATTCACAAGACACTCGGAACCCTTCGGTGCGGGAAGCGACTCGGGTGTGTAGCCGACGTCGAGCAGCCGATCGCGGATCTGCTTGCTCGCGGGGATCTGGATGTGGTCCACCCAATCACCAAAGCGCGTGCCGGTCTCCGTTAACATGCGATAGGAGAGCAGCTTTGCGGGAGAGCAGCGGTTCTGGAAGTCCGTGAGGATGGTCGCGATGAGGGCGGCCGCCTTGGGCTGCGGCTCCCATTTGTACTGATCCAGCGGAGTGCCGGTCGCCTTGGATGCGCGGGCGTGCGTGCCGTTTGAGCGTTTGTTCAGCAGCCCCGTGTGGTTGGTCTCCGGACTGTTCGTGCCCGTTCCGCCGCCCGACTTGCTCTTCTTCGCCACGATCGACTCCCAATGGTCAAACACACTCCGCGACCACCGCTCACACTGCGGAATCGTCGGGAAAACAACTGTATTCAGTTGAGCGGAAAGAGTGGGGGGAGGAATGAAGAAAGGAAAGAATGCGTCCGGCTCGGAGAGCCGGACCACCCAAAAAAGCAGCCGACCGGCCCTGATGGACCGGTCGGCTGGTGATTTCTCGTTGACGGTGACGTTGCCGATTCCGACTTCGTCACTCCGTCACTGGCGCACTTCGTCGCTTCCGAATCAGTTCAACTTGATGTTGAACTTCTCGGCCGTCGTCTTGACGGTGGCCATGAGCTCGGTGCCTTTGGTCTTGAGGCCGTCGAGGGCCTTCATCATGCCATCGCCGGTCTGGCTGGAGAGGCCGTCGAAGCCCTTGGTCATGTCAGCCCAAGTGGACTTGATGCCGGCCATGGCCTTATCGAACTCGCTCTTCTTGGCGGGCTCGAGGGTGGCGCCGCCCTTGTCGAGGGTTTCAACCTTGCCCTTGATGGTGTCCATCAGGTTCTTGACTTCGCCCTTGGCGGCATCGGTCGCCTTGGCTGCCATTTCCTTGGTCTTGTCGGCGGCGGCGGTGCCCATCTCTTTGGCCTTGTCGGCCGCGGTTCCGGCGGCATCCTTCATCGCGGTGCCGGCGTCCTTCGCCTTATCGCCCATCGTGCCTGCGGCCTGCTTGGCCTTGTCTGCGATGCTGTCGGCCTTCTTCTCTTCGCAGCCGACCATAACTCCGAGACCAGCCAAAACCGCAACCATGAGAACGCGTTTCATCTTCAATGTTCCTTGCTGAGCGGGCCTGTCGCCGGTTCACCGGCAGATCACGAGTGGCCCACTTTGTGTGGGGGACTATACGCGATGAAAGGGAAACCCTGCCGCAAAGGATGAAAAGCCAACGATTCCTCAACGAAAACCAGAGCAAAGGGCATCCCCGATAGCGGGGAGCTCTCGAGGCGTCGTCCGTCCGGTCCGGCCATCAGACGTGTTGAACCATGTCGCTATGACGGTATCGAACCTTGGCGGACGTGGTGTATGGGTCATCCGAAGCCCGGTATCCGGCGGTGGCGACGACCGTCGCGCTGAATCCCTGATCGCGGAGGCCGAGGATCTCGTCGTACTTGGTTGAGTCAAAGCCCTCCATCGGGCAGGCGTCCACGCCGAGCATGGCGCAGGCGGTGAGGAAGCCGCCGAGGGCGATATACACCTGACGGGCGTTCCAATCTTCAAGCTGGCCGCTGCTTTTGCCGGTGATGGAGCCGAGCATCATGGAGCGATACGCGTCCAGCGCGGCCTTGGGAACGGAGCGGACCTCGGCGATGCGCTCGATGTACTTGTCCACATCCTGCTGCGTCAGATCGGTGCGGCGGGCGAGAACGACCAAGTGTGATGCATCGGTGATCTGCGACTGGTTCCAGGAGTGTTGCTTGAGTGTGGCACGCAGCGCGGCGTCGGTGACGACAAAGAACTTCCAGGGTTGCAGGCCATAGGAAGATGGCGAGAGCACGAGCGCCTGCTCGAGCGTCTTCCAGGTGGCATCGGGAATCTTGCGGGCGGGGTCGAACTTCTTGGTCGCGGCCCTCCAGTGCAGTTGGGCCAGCAGTGTTTCGGATGTGATTGTGGAGGTGGACAAGGATTGGCTCCGATGCGGCGGGGGTGAGAGTGCAACGATCGAATGGGCCGCGGAAAAAACGATAGGCGGGACGATTGATCGTATCGAAGGCCGTCAATACAAAGATGCGATGAAAGCTCGCAGAGCGGACGCGTGAGCGGCAGGCAGAACTCGGAGGATTCGATGGCGGATGCGAAGGAGCGGCGGGGGCGTGTGGGAGCGGACGAAGCGGCTGTCGGTTGCGCGGTGTATTCGCCGCTGCTCGCGGCGATCGGCGTGCCGCACGGATTCTCGACTCGGCATGGGGGCGTTTCAACAGGGATGTTCAATTCGCTCAACTTCGGGAATCCCGGCGAGTTGCCGGCGGATGAGCGCGATCCGAAGACGAATATCCGCAGGAACTGGGAGCTTCTCTCCGGCGCGATTGCGGGCGAAATACCCGGGTCGATGCTCGCTCCGCGCGAGATCGTTGAACTGCATCAGGTGCATGGGGATGTGGTGGTGCGGGTCGCGGCGGGTGCGGCAACGCCCCGGGACGCGGCGGGGCACGACCTGAAAGCCGATGCGCTGGTGACAGATGATGCGTCGCGGCTGATCGCCGTCCGGGTGGCGGATTGCACGCCGATCCTGGTCTCCAGCGGCGATGGGCGGGTGGTGGGGGCCATACACGCCGGATGGCGCGGCGTGGTGGGGGGCGTGGTGGTGGGGGCGGTACGAGAAATGATGGATTTCGGCGTGAATCCAGTGAAAATGGCCGCGGCCATCGGGCCGTGCATCGGGGCGACGGCGTTTGAGGTCGGGCCGGAGGTGGCCGCGGAGTTCCGGCGGGTGTTCGGCGCGGCGACGGAGCATGTGCGGGAGACCGGGATGGGGGGCGTCGGCGGCAAGGCGATGGTCGATCTGAAGGGGGCGATCCGGGAGCAGCTCATCGCGGCGGGGCTGTCGGCAGCGCGGATTGATGTGCTGCCGCACTGCACGGTGCGCGATGGGGCGGACTTCTTCTCGCACCGCCGGGAGCATGGCCGGACGGGCCGGATGGTGGGGATCATCGGGCCGCGGTAGAGCCCCGGGGCGTGGGCCGACTTGCACAAACGCCGGAGAGTGTGGTACCTTCGCGAGCATCCGGGCGCGGATTGTCCGCGCCTGGGCTACACAACCGTTTCAGGGAGCCACATCATGGCGAAGAAGAAGGCAGCGAAGAAGAAGGTCGGCAAGGTCGCGAAGGTCTCAAAGAAGAAGGTCGCCAAGAAGGCGGCCAAGAAGACCAAGAAGAAGATCCGCCGCACCACGATGTACTCCAGCGCGGGCAAGAAGCTCTACGCGGTTCGCGCCGCGGATGGCAGCTTCAAGGACATCCAGCAGTACTCCCGGGCCCACGCGCAGGACATCAAGCGCGATGCGGCAGCAGAGAACTGAGGATCTTGAGTTGATCCACACACGACAGCGGCCCCGGCACTCGCCGGGGCCGCGTGCGTATTGGAAGCGAACGTTTTTTCAGCAAGTGGGGTTTGGCAGGAGATGTATCAGATTGCACGGTGATGTGCCACCACCATCGGGCGCTGCGCCGAATGTCAGGCAGTTTGTTGGGGCCGCCACAGATACGGCGCACGTACGCGCGAACAGATACAGAGTGGCGCGGGCAAAGACCTCTTGAGATGATGGTGGTGTCGGAGCACGTCAAAGTGCGCCATTGTGGGGCAACCCGCCGGGGTATCTGGTATAATGGTAGCCGATTGCCGTTATCCTCAACTCGGACAGTACTGGTCGGAGCCGATGGGGAGGGCATCCAGCTGTTGGACGAACGCCGTCACACTACAGCAATTAGAGGCCGCACCATGAACCCAGACCGAACACACAAGAAGTGCCACCGAACTCTGCAACACGCTCGGCGATGTGTGTGGTGCTGGTCGGCGGCGGCGCGGGTCGTCGCGGTTGTTGTTGTGGTTATGGTGTTGTCTGAGGGAGCACGAGCGCAAGATCCACCCCTACTCTTCAAATCCCAACGGCTGCGGCTACAACTTGTGTCTCTGTATCCATTAAACCAGAGCACAAGTGTCACTGTACCATTGACGTCGCCCGTGCCGATCAAAGGCCTAGCCGCCGTATTTGTAACGGGCATGTATTCTTCATTGGGCGTGAATCAATCTCCCGCCGTCTCCCGTTTCTCAGCAAACTACGGCCTGACGCTGTTGAGCGATGGGCTGCCGGTGAGCGAGACGACATCGGGCAGCTTGTCCGCGCAAGGACCCGGCAACTGCTTGGTGCGTACAGATCAGGCCAGAAAAACGCGATCCACCTTGATGACGTCGATCTCGCCGGGACAGCATGAGACCGCCGACGCGATTCGCTTTCAAAGTACGATCACGCGGATATCAGGCGTTGAAGATTCGTGTCCCGGATGGCCCGTCAACACCAATCCTCTAGTTCAGCACGCCTGGGCAACCGTGCAGGGAATTACGGACATGGATGACTATGTTGGAGGAGGAGGTTACGTCGAGGTTATCTTTGTGTATGGAGCGATTGCACCCCTCGGGTCTGCGAGCTTTGGGTCGCATCTGCGAGTCGATTTTTCCGGCGGTCAGTCTGTGACCCAAACAACTGGAACGGCCACGCCTTGGCAGCAAAGTTTGTTGGCCGCTCCAGTCTCGCTCGACGGGTTTCGGCTCGCGCGCGCCCGCGGCATGGGTCACTCAAATGGGACAAATACCACAGACGCGGGCGTTGAAGTCGAGATGATCCTCAACGATGGCACGTTCCTTCGGATGGACTATCCGGTAGTCACGTCGAACGGACCTGCATCCACCAATGAGATTGCGGGGAAGGCAGCCCGCAATCGGGTCGACCCGTTCTATCTGTCCTCACAGCCATTTCTCCTAGGGCAAAACCTTGTCGGACTGCGTTGGCGTGCCACCGGCATCAGCCCGTCCGGATCTGGTGAGACGATCACTTTCAGCCAAGCCCAGCCTTATCAACTCTACCTCGTGTACGACGACAAGGACACCGATGGCGACGGGTTGTGGGACAGTTGGGAAACGATCGGGATTCCATACACTGGTGCCGACGGCGTGGAACGGAGATATATGCTGGATGACAACGGCGACGGAATCTCCGACGCCAATCCGCTTCAGAAAGACATCTTCGTCGAGGTCGATGCGATGTCGGGCCGAGCACCGAGTGCTGCGACGTTCCAGCGGGTCATCAACGCTTTCAATCCCCCCTACGAAGTTGTGCCTGCACCTGCCGGCGTGACCGGTGGGCTGCCGAACGTCAAGCTGCACATCCAGACGAACCCGGCGCACCTCGAGCTTCCGCTCGTCAACAACGGGCACTACATCAATGGCGACGTCGGCTGGGACGATTTCTACTTTGATAAGGGGCGGTTCTTCGGAACGCCGACAGAGCGGGCGAGCGCCGACTGGGCCGTCATCCGCGTGGCCAAGAGCAAGGCGTACAGGTACTGCATCTTCGCCAACACGTTTGGTAACACTCGAAATAGCGGAAGTGCCAAGGTTGGACCAAGCGCCGACTTCATGGTCACCTTGGGCCCCATGAAGCCATCACCGAACTTCGGCCCCGTCTGGGCGGATGCCGCCGGAAACCCGGGCGGTGACGAGGACATGCGCATTGGCACGTTCATGCACGAGCTCGGACACACGCTCGGACTTTCACATGGCGGCGGGATCGGCAACAGCACGCTGGTTGTCGCCGGGGGAATTCCGGTTTTCCAAAATCGCATCAACTACAAACCGAACTACTACAGCATCATGAACTATGAGTGGCAGGAAAAAACGAGTTTGAATAGTGCCGCATGGGGTCTCCGATTTTCCGAGTCCGCTCTGCCCCGACTGGACGAGAACGACTTGAACGAAGCGGCCGGAATTGGCGCGGCACATGGCGGCGCACTGGCGCGATATCGCGTGCGGCCTCCATCAACGTGCGCCGGATTCCGGTGTCATGCATCCGTTCCGGTGGTGTGCTTCAACCTCGCCTCACTCGGATCGAACGATTGGGTGGACTGGAACGGCGACTGCGTGCCAACTCCCGGGCCTCTCGCGGTGGACATCAACGACTTCTATGAACTTGAGAGTTTTACCGGTCCCACGCAGCTCGCGGAAGCTGGCACAGGCCGCTGCGTGCTCGAAGGGCACGATGACTGGGAAAATCTCCTGTATAACTTCCGCGATTCGCAGGGCAACCCTCCAGGATCACAGTCAGGACACGCTGGCTGCAACTACAACGACGTGATTTCGGCGTTTTTCGCTTCTAATACGCCGCCCTGTCCCGCCGACTTTAATGGCGGCGGACTGTCCGTACAAGACATTTTTGACTTCCTCAGCGCGTGGTTCGTAGCTGATCTTCGCGCCGACTTCAACGGCGGAGGGTTATCTGTGCAGGACATCTTCGACTTCCTGAGCGCATGGTTTGCGGGCTGCTCGTAATGAGTCGAACGGCAGGTGGTCGGGCATGATGACCCAAGCGATCACTTCGGTGACGTGCTTTCGAGCCGTCGTGCCGAGCCGCGCCTTCACCATCTCGCGGCGTGCCGGGAGTGTGAGCAACGGAACCTAGTGGTAGTTTGAAAACGTGATGAAATGGACCGCGCCGGGAACCTCTCGCCGCCGCATGCGATTACGCATCGGGGCATCACCTTTGGGCGCCATTTGGATAGTTTACCAGAACGAGAGTACACTCACAGACCAAAGGCAGCACCGATTCCCAAAGCGGAATCGGTGCCACAAGAGGGTTCAATCGCGGACGTTGAACTCGAAATGGCCCTGATCGCGGATACCGGCGATGACGGCGATGAGCTTCTCGGCTTCGGCGCCCTTGCCCTCGAGGATGGCGGTTTCAAGCTTAAGGAGGTGCTCCATCATCAGGATCATGTTCTTGCGATAGGAGGTGGACATCTCGGTCTTCTTGGCCGCGTCGGGCTCGCGGCCCACGGCCTTGTCGGGGGTGAGGGCCTTCGCGGCGAGGCAGCCGCGCTGCATGTCGGAGACGTGCTTGAGATTCTCATCCTTCTTGCTCGCGTCGGCGGCCTGAGCCGAGAGAGTCTTGAGAGCGCGATTCATGATCATCATGGATTGTTTGATGCTCTGCGGGAGCGAACTGGCATCGCCGCCACGCCCGGCACCACCCCCGCCGCGACCATCAGGACCGCCGGGGCCGCGCCGACCTTCGCCGCCGGGCTGGCCGGGCTTGGGCGCATCCGTCGGTGCGGGCTTGGGAGTGGCGGGTTCGGTGGGCTGCGCGAGGGTGTAGCAGACGGGGGCCGCGATGAGAGCGGCGGCGAGGGTGGCGAGGACGGTGAGGCGGATGGACATGGGGACTCCGGTGGAAGGGGAAGGGTGACTAGGGGACAAGGGGACAAGGAGACAGGGAGACAGGGAGACAAGGAGACAAGGAGACGATTCAACTCTGCACTCTGCACTCTGCACTCGGCACTCGGCACTCGGCACTCGGCACTCGGCACTCGGCAATCAGCAATCGGCACTCCGC
>JBKJOD010000274.1:0-3647 GCA_046593245.1 Phycisphaerales bacterium | reverse complement strand
CGAGCCGCGGAAGAAGAGAAGAAGGATGACAAGAAGTCCGACGCGAAGGATGAGAAGAAGGACGACGCGGCGGAGAACAAGGACGCGAAGGACAGCAAGGACTCCAAGCCAGCCGACGCCGCGCCCGCGCTCAAGCAGGCCGTCAAGCTCACGAATCTCGGCGCGGGGTTCCGCATGAACGCGACGTGGTCTCCTGACTCCAAGCGCATCGCCTTTACCGACAAAGCGGGCAAACTACTGGTGGCCACGCCCAAGTTCGAGGGCGGCACCGCGACCGCCGAGTTGCAGGAGATCGACAAGGACCCGGAAGGCCAGCCCGAGTTCGCGTGGTCG
This sequence comes from Phycisphaerales bacterium, assembly GCA_046593245.1. Lineage (GTDB taxonomy): Bacteria > Planctomycetota > Phycisphaerae > Phycisphaerales > UBA1924 > UBA4658. Next base: position 3,314 of record JBKJOD010000274.1, on the reverse strand, counting down.
CATGATTCCTCGTGGATCGCGTACGTCCGCGCTGATGAGGGCAGCGAGCGTGGCTGCATCTGGATGTGCAAGCTCGCGCCAGGTTCTCCTCCACAGAAGACCCGCGTCACCAGCCCGATGTTTGACGCGGGCTCGATCGCCTTTGATCGCAAGGGTGATTACTTCTACTACCGCGCCAGCAACAAGTTCACCACGCCGCGCTACGCCGACGGCGACAGCTCCTTCATCTACGCGGGCACGCAGCAGCTCATGATGGTCCCGCTGCGCGAGGATGTGAAGAGCCCGCTCGCGCTCAAGTCCGACGAGGAGGAGTTGAAAAAGGACGCCGCGGCCGAGAAGAAGCCGGGCGAGAAGCCCGCCGACAAGCCCACAGACAAGAAGGATCCGGAGAAGAAGGACCCGGACAAGAAGCCCGACGATGCGGAGAAGAAGGACGGCGATAAAAAGGACTCGGACAAGAAGGACGAGGCCGAGAAGAAGTCCGACGACAAGAAGGACACCAGCAAGGACTCCACGAAGAAAGACGCACCCAAGAAAGACCTCAAGATCGATCTCGACGGCTTCGAGCATCGCGCCACGATCATTCCGGTTGCCAGCGGCTCTTTCGGCCGCGTCGCGGTGAACGACGACGGCAAGCTCATCTACGTCCGCCGCGGCTCGCGTGGCGACGAGGACGCCAAGACCGGCATCAAGATTCTCGACCTGAAGGCCATCGCGGCCGGAGACAAGAAGGACGAGGAGGTCGTTCTTGACGCGGCGACCGAGTTTGACATCTCCGCCAACGGCAAGAAGCTCATCACTCGCGCACAGGGCAAGTTCAAGGTGCTCGATGCCGCCGCCGGAGGCGGCAAGCCGCAGGACATCTCCACCGCCAGCATGAAGGTGGAGGTTGATCCCCGACAGGAGTGGAAGCAGATCTTCGCCGACGCCTGGCGCGAGCAGCGCGATTACTTCTACGTCGAGAACATGCACGGGGTCGATTGGCCGAAGATGCGCGAGCACTACGGCGCGATGATCGACGACTGCGCCAGCCGCGAGGATGTGCAGTACGTCATCGGCGAGCTTATCAGCGAGCTGAATATCGGCCACGCGTATGTGCAGGCCCCCGGCGATGTCGGCGAGCAGGGCTCAACCGTTCCCGTCGGCTTGCTCGGCTGCGACTTCGTTCTTGAGAGCGGCGCGTACAAGATCACCAACATCTTTGAGGGCGCACCCTGGGATGCCGACGCCCGCGGCCCGCTCGCCGCGGCGGTCGATCCCTCTGGCAAGCCCGTCAAGATCAAGTCCGGCGACTATCTGCTCGCCGTGAACGGCGTGCCCGTGAACACGAAGGAAGACCCGTGGGCCGCGTTCATCGGGCTGGCGGAGAAGCCGACGTTGCTGACGATCTCCGACAAGCCGACGCCGGACGCGAGCGGCACGGTCGGCGCATCCAAGGAAGTCCTCGTCAAACCCATCGGCAATGACACCGCGCTCCGCTACCGCGCGTGGATCGAGCGCAACCGCGCGTATGTCGATCAGAAGTCCAATGGTGCGGTCGGCTACATCCACGTTCCGGACACCGGCGCGAACGGCCAGAACGAGCTCTTCCGCCAGTTCTTCGGACAAAAGGGCAAGCAGGCGCTCATTATCGACGAGCGCTGGAACGGCGGCGGGCAGATTCCCAACCGCTTCATCGAGCTGCTGAATCGCCCGGCCACCAACGCCTGGGCCTTGCGTGATTCGCAGGATTGGATCTGGCCGCGCGATGCCCATCAGGGCCCCAAGTGCATGCTCATCAACGGGCTTTCCGGCTCGGGCGGGGACATGTTCCCCTGGCTCTTCAAGCACAACAAGATCGGCAAGGTCATCGGCCAGCGGACATGGGGCGGGCTGGTCGGCATCTCCGGTAATCCGGAGTTTATCGACGGCGGCACCATGACAGTCCCCAAGTTCGGCTTCTACAAGCTCGACGGCACCTGGGGCGTTGAGGGCCACGGCGTGGACCCGGACCTCGCCGTGCTCGATGACCCTGCTCTTATGTTCGACAACCACGCCCCGGACGGCCCGCACGCAAGTGTTGCTGGTGGCAAGGGTGCGGGTGGTGGGGGGGACCCGCAGCTTGATGCGGCGATCTCGCTCATGTTGCAAGAGGTGAAGGATCACCCGTTCGTGAAACCGGCACGGCCGGTGAACCCGGATCGCAAGGGAATGGGAATTCCCGAGAAGGATCGCTAGCCATCGCCTTTTCCTAATCCTAATCCTAATCGTAATCCTAATCGTCTTCGTCCTTCTCCCAGACGAGTAGGATTAGGAGCAGGAATAGGATTATGACCAGAAAAAACAAAGGCACCGAAGCATTCCGCTCCGGTGCCTTTGTCTGTATGTGCTCTGTAGCAATGTGCTATGTGCTATGTGACTAAGCAGCCAGCGCCTGACCGAAGTTCACCACCGCCTCATCGCTCGCGGGCGAGACCTGGTTGTTCCGCTGGGCCCGGACGAAGTAGGTCACGGTGGGGGTTCCGCCGGGAACGGTGGAGTCGATGTAGCGTTTGGCCGCGACCGAGTCGATCTGCATCCACGTGGTGGAGTTGCCGACCTTGCGCCAGATGGTGAAGAAGGTCTGGTTGGCCGTCGAGCCGCTCCACTTGATGGTCACGGTGCCATCGGCGTTCGGATCGGCGACGACCATCGTCGGGGCCTTGGGCGGGCCAGCGGGCTGCGGCGGGGCGGGCGGCTCGATGGAGGCCGCGGCGAACACAGCGTCCATGGCGGCCTGCGTCGTCTGGCTCTCGGCAAAGGCGCGGATGAAGCGGATGTCGTCGGCTCCGAGATTGCTCAGTGTCCGCAGCGCGGCGGTCTGCGTCACGGTCATGTTCTTGGCCGCGATCCGTGCCGCCTGCGCATCGTTGTATGCCTTGCGAGCCGCCGTGATCGCGGCCGCCAGCGCGGTGCATTGAGTGGCGGTCAATCCTATGAGAGCGGGTGCCGCTGTCCAGGCCGCGATGCGCTGCTCGAAGAAGGCGATGCGTGCATTGATTTCCGACGGTACCGTAGGCATGGCGAAGCTCCTGAAAAGGCCATGTGTCCATACATCCAGCGTGGCCCGGAAACGCACACTGCGAAACCGGCCGATGCCACACGAATCGGCGCAGCAAGCGAGCATGTTGAATGCGAGCCAATCACAACATGCAAAAAATATGGAGTTGACTCGTATCTATACGATGTCGTCCCCCGGATGGGTGGGAGTGTTCAAAATGCAACCGCTTACGTTCCTCCCTGCCCGGAGGATGGTGATGGCTTCCCGCTTTGTTCTCCGGTTTGTTATACCTTCG
>JBKJOD010000268.1:0-7943 GCA_046593245.1 Phycisphaerales bacterium | reverse complement strand
ACAGGTGCTTCCCGCGGACGACCAGCGGCGTCGGCTCGCGGAGCGGGCTTTCGAGGCGCACCTGCACAACGCCCTGCCGCATGTGACGGGGGATTACATGGGCGAGCACTGGCTGGCCACGTTTGCGTTGCTGGCAATGATGGAATAGGTGAAGTTTGGGCGAGGGGATGCTCAGTCGGCGTTCACGCGGCTTTCATGGGGCAAAGGCATTGTGCTTCCAAGCCGGTGTGGCACTTCCGCCACCGCCGATTTCAGAAGGAAACAAATATGCTTCGTACATGCACCGGAATGATGATCGTGATCGCGGGAATGACCCTTGGCGGATGCGGGAACAAGTGGATGAACTCGTGGACCGATCGCAGCGGCGAGTCTCAGGAAGGGGTCCGCTTTGATGCGAACGGCAACAAGATCTACGACTCTTCGGTCAGGAACACCGGCACCAGCAACCCCGGGTACAACGCCAACGGCGATATGACCCGCAACTGGGACAACCGAAACACCAACAACGCGAACGGTTGGAGCAACGATCAGCGCGGCTCAGCGAACGACTCGCGCAACATGCAGGACGGTCGCCACGGCATGTGGAACGACCAGAAGACCTGGGACTCTTGGAACGATCGGAACGTGACGAGCATGCAGTCAAGTGATCTGCCCCAGCCCGTGCTGGCAACGTTTCAGCGTCAGTCCGGCGGAGCCGAGTTGATGGAAACCGGCTGGGCCAACCACGACGGCAAGAAGTGCTATTGCGTCAAGAGCCGCAAGGACGGCGCGATGTACAAGATGATCTCGGATGCAGACGGCAATCTCATTGCCATGAAGCGCATCGACTGACACGGACTTTCATAAAACAAGTTGTTCCTGCATCGACCCGGCGTGGATACTCACGCCGGGTCGGTGTCTTTGCGCTGGTGGGCAGTGCGGCCAGCTTCGGCTGGAGCAATGAAAAATCTCAGCCCGCACACCCGCACACCCGCACACCCGCACACCCGCGCAGGTGCGGCAGGGCACTCACGAGTTGTCGCCGTTCAGGACACGCAGGACTTGAGCACGAAAATCACGATGATGATTGGAATCGGGATGCCAAGCAGCCAGAGCAAGATGGCAGTGCGGGCCTTTCCCCACCGGGAGGCGAAAAGGGTGGGTGTGTGGTTCTCGCGGCGGTGCATGCGATGCTCCTTGGAGGGCAAAATGCCCCGATCTGAGCGTGGGGGGAACTCGTGAGGGTTCCGTGAGTGTGGGCTGAAATCTGTGCAAAACTCGGTGGCGGGTTAGCCGTTCGAGGGGCGTGTGTCGCATGGCTGGGTGTCCGCCCGGAACGTTTGGTTCGGGGCCATACCCGGAGATGCACTATGGTTCGCAGCACGCAAAAAGTGAAGAATACGTTGATGGCGATCGCGATCGGCGCGGCCGCCCTGTCCGCGGGCACACAGCAGGCGCTCGCCCAGTTTGACCGCTTCGCGGATACCCCCACGGGCTGGTGGTACTCGTACAACGCATCAAACGCGACTGTCAGCTCGCTGGTCAGCCAGGGATGGCGTCCGTTTGCGCTGGATCATCGAGCATCCGGCACCAACGACGCGGTGTTTGTTCAGAACACCGGCTCGTATGCCGTGAGCGGGTGGAGCGCGGGCAACTTGTACCAGAGCGTCACGCCCGGAGTGCTGAACGCGAGCATCGCGGGCGAGCGGATCGTTGATCTGGCATGCTTCGACGTCGCTGGGCAGACGTTCATGTCCGCGATCACGGTTCCCAATCCCGGTGGTACGGGCTGGGGCTGGTTGTACGACCAGACTTCCGCCGGTGGCCTGGTCAACTGGATGACAGCCAACCCGAGTCAGCGCATCATCGATCTGAATATCTACACCGTCGGTGGTCAGAAGCGATACTCGGGCGTATCGGTGAGCAACACCGGTTCCAACGCGATGTCGTGGTGGTGGTACTTCGGTCAGACAGCGGCGCAGGTGAGCGCGCAGCTGAATGCGAACCACGCCCGTCTGATTGATATCGAGATCGACACGGCTCCCGCGGTGTTGTCCATCGAGCCGACCTTCGCTGTTGTCATGGTCGCTGACAGCCCCGCCCTGACCGGCGGCAGCTGGTGGTACTACGACCAGACGCCCGCGACTATCGCCGCAAATCTCGCTCAGAATGGAGCGCGGCTCACGGCGATGAAGTCGTACACCGACGGCTTCGGGCAGACGAAGTACGCGGTGGCGATGGTGGACAACGTGAACAGCCAGACGCGGCGTTGCCGCGACATCATGGCCAACACGCTGAGCGACGGTGTCTATGGCTTCAAGCTCAAGCAAGTCGGCGGGCCGGTTCTGGCGGGGCTGAATGAGGACTTCGCCTTCGAGCCCGCCAGCATGCTCAAGATCGTGCACGCTTCGTACTCGATCCGGCAGTGCTCGGTGAACGCGGACAGCGTTGGGAGTTCGATCTTCATCGGCGACACCTGCAACAACAACGAGTGCCCGGACAACGTAAACTGCAATCCGCGCAACGAGGCACTCAGCGTCGCACTGGCAGAGATGCTCCAGCAATCAGACAACAACCGGACCTACGAGATCGAGCAACGCTATGGTCGCACCAATCTGAACAACTACGCGGCGTCGCTTGGGCTGACAAACACACGCATCAATCACCGGCTCGGCTGCCTCTGCGGCAACCCGTTCAACAGCTTCTCCTGCACCGACGCGACGAATCTGTACGAGGACATCGTCGATGGAACTCTGTTCAGCAGCACCTGGCGCGACACGCTGGTGCCGTATATGTTGAACCTGGACGCCTACGGATACAACCTCTACCCGACGCTCTCAACCGTCATTACCGAAGAGGCCGGGAACACCTCGCTCACCGCTTCCGAGATCGCCACGTTCCGGAGCGCGGTCCACATCCAGAACAAGGGCGGAGCATATTCCTGCAACGGAACCTATTACCGCACGGATGGTGGTTGGGCGGAGCTTCCCTTCAAGGTCGCGCTCGGTCAGCTCGGGTACTTCATCACTCCGCGCCAGTACACCTTCGCGACATTCGTACACGGGAACAACAGTTCGACGGAATCCTCGGTCGCGTACTCGATGAAGGAAGAGATCCTCCGCGAGCAGGTTCGTGAGGCCCTGCAATCCTGGGATGTGGCCTGCACACCATCGACCGTGACTGTCCAGCCGCCGAACACAACGGTGGCCCAGACGCACAACGCCACAATCACTTTCAGCCGGACGGGCACGGTCTCCACGTTCCAGTGGCAGAAGAGTTCGACCCTCAACGGCTCATACACAAATCTCTTGAACGCCACCGGGGCGATCTCTGGCGCGACCTCACAGACGCTCACGCTGATCGGCGTTACCCCGGTTGATGTCGGCTACTACCGCTGCCGCATGATCAGTGACTGCGATACGACCTACACCGTCGGAGCGCACCTCACCGTGAACGGCTGCATCGCGGACTTCAACAACTCCGGCACGCTCTCGGCCCAAGACATCTTCGACTATCTCAACGCATGGTTCGCCGGTTCCGCCTCGGCCAACATCAATGGCGGCATCCTGAGCGTGCAGGACATCTTCGACTTCCTCGCCGCATGGTTCGCCGGTTGCTGAAATCAACCGTCGGATCGCAGAGACTTCTCAAGGTAGCCGCGTCGGAGCCCCGCATTTGCGTGCAGGGGGCCCGGCGCGGCTCCTCTTGTTTACCCCAATTAGGGCGTAGTGGGTCCGAGAAATGCGCATCCAGTTGTAGATCCGGGTTGTTTTCGCCCTCGCACGAGGGCAAACTTTCTGATGTGAGATGAATACAGCCAGAGTTCGAAGGATGCCGCCATGAAGACGACAATAATGTGCATGATGGTTGTGGGCGCGATGCTGGTGAGCGCGTGCGCCGCCAACGCTCAGGTCACGCCGCCCGGAAGGGTCTATTACCTTCGCGTTGGAAGCTCCGAACAAACCGGGTGCTTCGGTGCGTGCCAGTGCCCGGTACTGATCGAGCAGCCCATGCGCGGGCGATTCCTGCTGACCCGTGTCGCACCAGATCCGCTCTTCGACCATTACACGGTCTCGAACGTGATTTGGAACGTCCGCTCATCCGGACACACCTACACCGGCGGCGGAACATATCGCCTCGGAGGTGAGGTTGCCCTGCTGGAACAGATGTCTCTCTCGCTCTCGCGCAACAGTGATGCGCCCCGCGCGTTTGATTCGGGCTTGGCCGCCGCAGGTCCGGGGCCGGCGTTTCCGGTGATCCGCGTGCGCTTGGAAATTCCGAACCAGGCCTGCTGGAACACCGAGCTCACGCTGAATGCGACGTCGCTCATGGGAGACTGGAACGGTGATGGTTCGCTGACCGTTCAGGACATCTTCGACTTTGTGGGGGGCTGGTTCGGCGGCGATGGCGATATGAACGACGATGGCGCGAACACGGTGCAGGATCTGTTTGAGTTCGTCAACGCCTGGTTCTCGGGAAACTGAGCCGCGTTCGCTCCGCTCCGTGGGTGGGCTCAGTTGGGCTTGTTGATCCAGCCCCATTCGTTGGCATTGGAAGATCCGACCGTGAACGGCGTCAATCGAACGCCCTTGAGAATCCGCAGGTGGTTCGAGGTCAAATCCTGGGGCTCGGCGAGAGCGTCATTGGGTCCGACGGGTGCCTTGAAGAACCCAACCGAGCCGTCGAGAAAGGCGAGATTGCAACCTCCGCCGCGTCCGCCCGCGGCGGAGCCAGCTTTACGGGTGGCGTGGCGCGTGGAGAACTGGTCCAGATTGGCAAACGCGCCATCATCGTTGCCGCGATTGTAGAATGTGTCGTTCTCCTCGATCAGCAGCGGGATGCCTTGGAAAGTCCTGGTCACAGCCGGGCTTGCGGGATTGACGGGATACGTCATTTGCCAGTCCAGATCGAGGCGTGCTCCGGCGAACTTAATGATCATCGTGTAGTCGTAGTACTTATTCGCCTCGCGCTTGGCGGAGGGGCACTCCAGAATCTTGTCTGCGCCAGAGAGATAGTCGTACAGGACGGATGTCTCAAACGGATGGCGATACGTGCCGATCGGCGCGGTGCTGTATGTGAGGTTGTTGCGGCCGCTCCAGTCGAGATTCTGTGTCCCGGGATTGCCCATCGCGCCCTGCCAGTAGCTGCCCGGAATCACCTTGTAGTCCGCCGCGTACGAGGTGAAGCCGGTGATGATCTGCTTGAGGTTCACCTCACAGACAACCGTGCGCGCCGTTTCGCGGGCCTTTGAGAGCGCGGGCAGCAGCAGCCCCACCAGCAGCGCGATGATGGCGATCACCACCAGCAACTCGATGAGCGTGAACGCGATGGTTCGGCGCGGGTGCATGGTAATCTCGCTACCAAAGGGATGCTCGGGCTCGGACAAGTTATCATTGCGGCCCCACTCATGCAACAGTCGCGATAAGAGTGGGGGAATAGGTAAGAAAGAGCTCATGTCCACACCCCGACCGATTGACCTGCTCGCGACCTGCACCTTCGGGCTGGAGGCGGTGGTGGTGCGCGAACTGGCGGACCTGGGCTATGAGGCCAAGCCGCACGGTACCGGGCGGGTGCTGTTCACCGGGGATGAGCGCGCGATCTGTGAGGCAAACCTGTGGCTGCGGGCCGCCGATCGTGTGCTGATCCGCGTCGGTTCCTTCGAGGTCGGCGCGGGTGATATCGGCTTTGATGATCTGTTCGAGGGTGTGAAGCGACTGCCGTGGGAGCGATGGATCGGGCGCGAGGCGGGGATTCCTGTGAGCGGCCGCTGCGTGCGCTCGCACCTGATGAGTGAGCCCGCGGTGCAGCGGGCGACGAAGAAGGCGATCGTGGAGCGGCTGGCGCACGCACACGGGCGCGGCGGCCTGGATGCACTCCTGCCCGAAACCGGCGCGCCGGTGCATGTGGAAGTCGCGATCGTGAACAATGTTGCCTCGCTCACGATTGATACCTCTGGCGTCGGCCTGCACAAGCGGGGATATCGAGATGCGATCCCCGGCGATGCCGCGCTGCGCGAGACGATGGCGGCGGGCCTGGTGCTGCTGAGCGTGTGGCGTCCCGGTCGGCCACTGGTGGATCCGTTCTGCGGGAGCGGAACCATCCCGATTGAGGCGGCGATGATCGGCCGATCGATTGCGCCGGGGCTGAACCGCTCGTTCGATGCGGAGCGATGGGCGGATTCGGATGGCCGCCCGATTCTTGATCCCGCGCTCTGGGAAGAGGTCCGCACCGAGGCGAAGCAGGCGATTGTGCCGGACCGACTGGAGCCGGTCATTCATGCATCTGATTCCAACGAGATGGCACTCCGCATGGCTCGTGCGAATGCCCGGGCTGCCGGGCATGGTATTGAGCATGACATCCAGTTCATCACCCGCGATGTCGCCGAACTGAGCAGTACCAAGGACTACGGCGTGGTCGTGACCAATCCGCCCTACGGCGTGCGGCTTGGTGAGGAGCAGGAGATTGAGCGGCTGTATCGCTCGCTTCCGGCGATCTTCCGGCGACTGCCGACGTGGAGTTTCCATCTGCTTTCAGGACGGCTGGATCTTGAGCATCTCTTCGGACAGAACGCGACGCGGCGGCGGAAGTTATACAACTCGAAGATCGAGTGTGCGTACTTCACGTTTCTGGGGCCACGGCCGGAGCGAGATGGAGGAATGACTCGCGGTGGCGCGGAACTCGCGGAAGGAAGGCAGGAAGATGTCTCTCGCGGAGGCGCGGAGAACGCAGAGGAAGTCAGAACGGACTCAAGCGAGCATGATCCTGTCGAGGCAGAGCCGATTGTGCCGGTCTCGAATGAAGTGACGGCGATCGATGTTGATGGTGGAGTTGAATTGGATGACTTGAACTCCGAGCCAGCAGAACACAACGGGTCTCCCCAGCCGACTTTTTCGCACCCCGCTTCTTCCCCGACTCCCTCCGCGATCTCCGCGCCTCCGCGAGAAATAGCTTCACGAGATCACCCGCGCGATGTCGCCCCAGTCTTTGGCGGCCTCGGGGAGCGTGAGCATCGCGAAGCGGCGGACTTTGGGCGTTGCCTCACAAACAACCTGCGTCACCTCCGTAAGTATCCCGCACGCGGCATCTTCTGCTATCGCATCTACGAGCGTGATGTCACGGATGTGCCGCTGATTGTGGACAGGTACGAGACCGAAGCGGGCGAGGTGTGGTTTCACGCCGTGGAGTACGAGCGTCCGCACGAGCGCAGTGGTGCGCAGCAGGCGGACTGGATTGACCTGATGCGGCGAACGCTGGCCGATGCAGGAGGTGTGCCGCTGAATCGCGTTGTGTTGAAGGAAAAGCACCGCCAGCGCGGTCTCAGCCAGCACGAAAAAGTGGGGGAGGAGAAGCGGACGATGGTGGTGCGCGAGGGCGTGGCGGGTGGTCCGGCTCTCCGAGCCGGAATCGACTCGTCCGGCTCGGAGAGCCGGACCACCCAAGCTACAGACCCGCTCCGCTTCGAGGTGAACCTTTCGGACTATATCGACACCGGCCTCTTCCTCGATCATCGGCTGACGCGCGAGATGGTGCGGAAGGATGCCGCAGGCAAGCGGGTGCTCAACCTGTTCTGTTACACCGGCAGTTTCACCACCTATGCCGCGAGCGGCGGCGCATCGTCCTCGATGAGCGTGGACCTCTCCAACACCTACCTGGAATGGGCGCGGCGGAATCTTGGGTTGAACAACTTGTACTCAAACAAGCACGAGTTCGTGAAATCGGATGTGATGGAGTTTCTCTCCGAACTCCGAAACCGTCAGGCCGAGTTGGGGAGCACACACCTCTTCGACCTCGCGATTGTCGATCCTCCGACGTTCTCCAACAGCAAGACCACCGAGCGCGATTGGGAAGTCGGCGATGCTCATGTCGAGCTGTTCACGCTGCTGAGCGCGCTCATGCCCATCGGCGGCGTGGTGTATTTCTCCACCAACTTCCGCAAGTTCAAGCTCAGTGATGAAGGCATCGCC
>JBKJOD010000263.1:0-7527 GCA_046593245.1 Phycisphaerales bacterium | reverse complement strand
GGGGAGGGAGGAGGGAGTGGGGAATGGGGAATGGGGAGTGGGCGGGGAGAAAAGCCGGGGAGGATTTGGATTTGGAATAGGGTTAGGACAAGAGGGGGACATGGAAAGTGGAAATTTCATATTTGAATTTTGAGAAGCAGAGGCGGATGGAGAAGGGGTACCCTGGGGTGGTGTGGGAGGCCGGGCGGACGCACCCCCTCTGTCCTTGCTGCGTTGGGACACCTCTCCCGCTGGAGCGGGGGAGAAGGGTGAGTTGGTGGCGCGGCGGAGGATGAAGCAGGCGGATTTGCGGGAGGTTTCCGAGTGGCGGGCGCGGAGGGCGCGGGTGGCGGGGGTTGCATTGCCGCTGCGTTCGGTGGGCAGGTTGTCAAGTTCGTTGAGGGAGCGATTCAGGGCGCGGATTGCGGTGGTGGTGGATTGGGAGATGAGAGTTTCTTCTCTGAGTTTATTGAACTCGCGGACTGCGGCGATCTGCTCGCGGGCTTCGGGACGTGCGAACCAGGCGATGACGGTTGGGATCGCGAGGTCGTGCTGCATGGCGAGCGCGGGGATATCCAGATCGAGGTCGAAGAAGGCGTTGAAGAGTTCGCGCTCGATGTCAGGAGTAATGACTTTGGAGGGGCCGAGGCCGCGGAGGCGGTTTTGGAAGATGGTTTCCTGCGGTTCGGGAAGAGGATCGCTTGGCCTCCAACTGCGCGGGAGGTTCAGACCCTCCATGAAGTGAGCGCGGGAGAGATACGGATTGGGTTGGAAGGATGGCGCGGCGACCGCGTCGGGTGCGTCGTGCGTGAGAAGGTGCGGTGAGTTGTCGGAGAAGCGTGGCGCGTGGAGCGGCGAGGAAGCGAGTGTGGACATTGGTGTACCCCCTTTGGACCGAGGGGGAATGTACCACGAAAGTTTGGTGTTTGCAAGGGTGTGGCGAAGAAAATAGCAGCATTGGTGTAAGTACTTGTGGGGGATGGCTTTATAGGTGCGACTTGCATATATGAGCAGCGGTAAGGTTGCGCAAGCAATGAAATTGGGGAACGGCTGCTCAGCGCGGCAAACGGGAGGGATTCGCCATCGGATGGCGTGCATTTGTGTTACACTCGGTCGCTAGGTGTGTTTTTCCACACCCGTGTGGAGCGAGAGAATTGGAGTCTCGCCATGCTCTCCGCCGCATTTCAATCTGGAGTCGTTTGGATTGGTGTCTCTGTGATCGCGCCGATGGCGCACGCGGGAATCACGTATCAGTCGCAGACTCGATTCATCGCGGCGAACGCGTACGCATCCGGAGGTGGCAATGCATCACAAACGGTGAACGCCCCAGACTTTGGTGTTTTCAATCGAGCGGTCAACGTCGAGGCGGTTGGTCCATATTCCGGATTCGGATCTGCGTCTCAGAACTCAATTTTGGGATCTGCGAGTATCGTGGCAAGCGGTCGGTGGGGTGGGCAAGGGCATGTGGTTGGATTTCCGGCGGGCGGTGGCGGTACATCGAGTTTTTCCGTCGATTTCACGCTCAACGAAGTTTCAAGTTACACACTGACGGCATCCGGATTGGCATACTTTCAGTCCACATTCAGCTTCATCTCGACAGACGCTGGAACACTGCATCTGACGACGCAGGGCCAATACAGTGGCGTGTTGCAGCCCGGAACGTATCGCTTGGCGGGTTTCATGACAGGGAGCGCTTCGTTTCCAGCGAGTGGGGATGAGTTCTCGATCAATCTCTCAGTGCCCGCGCCGGGCTCCGGCGTACTGCTTATGGTCGGCTGTGCGGCCAGCTTTTGCGGCGATAGGCGTCTGCAGAGATGCGAGCGAGCAACCTCAAACTGCGTGTGATGCGAGACGTTTCACTCGCAACTTTCGTGCCTGCATGAGTTGCCGCGAAGTGTGGTTATCCGGTGTGTCGCACCGACGTTGCCGAAGGGGTAACGTCGGTGGCACGGGTTTGTTTGTGAGTGGGAAAGACAGGGCCGCTCGTTGATCCGAGCGGACGAGCACTCCTCCGGAGGGCGGGAGACACTCGCGTCTTTCTGGCGTATAGGCGTCCGGCCTGGAGACCGGGGTGACAGGGCGAGATGCAAATGAAAATCTGTGTGGCGGGCGCGAGGGGTAGACAGCACCGATAGCCGCTCCGAGCAGCGGCATTCGGTGGCACGGGCAGTTATTGGCGTCGTGAAATCGGATCGCTTGCCAGTGCTATTCGTCGAGTTTTCCGAGCGATCTTTCTGCTTGATTGAAGGCCTTTTCCACCCGTGGCAGAAACACATTTCTTATCAAGCCTCTGTGGGGCGGCCGTGCCTCACCTTCACGGACCTTCATCACAAACAAGGGGCGGAACCCGGACGGGGTGGATTGTATCGAGGGTGCGTGCGTTGCTCGCGCGGTACGTGCGATTGGGGCGTTTGAGGTGTGCGTGTCGTGTGCGCGTGGTTCACGGGACCGCTCGCTGTCCAAGGCGGCAGCGATCGGTGGCACGGCTGCTTCGATGAGAAGGGGAAGTGCGGATGGGAAGAAGGCGTCGAGGCCGGAGGTATCGACGCATCAAGAGAGGAGTAGCGGCTCAGGCGTGCAGTTTGGCGACGGTTCTGGCAACTTTGGCGCCGAGGTTGTGGGCCTGCTCGGTTTTCTTGGCGTCTTTGAGCGAGCCGTCGGGGTTGAAGGCCTCATGGGCGGTGTTGATGGCGAGTTGCTCGGGGAGGACCAGAACCTGGATGTTGCCGAGGATGGAACGCAGGTGGACGAGGCCGCGGAGGCCGCCGAGAGCGCCGGGTGAGGCGGACATGATGGCGGCGACTTTGCCGCCAAAGGCGACAAGGCCGGGCTCGCCGGGGATTTTGGAATCGGGGCGCGAGGCCCAGTCGATGGCGTTCTTGAGGGCGGCGGAGACGGAGGAGTTGTATTCGGGCGAGGCGATGAGCAGGCCGTTATGGGCTTTCAGAGCTTCGCGGAAGCGGCGGGCGTGTTCGGGGAGGCCGTCCTTGGCTTCCAGGTCGCCGTCATAGATGGGCATGGGGAAATCGGCGAGATCGAGGACGGTGACCTCCGCGCCGGCGGCGCGGGCGCCATCGGCGGCGATCTTGACGAGTTTCTTGTTGAAGGAGTCGCGGCGGAGGGAGCCGGCGAAGGCGAGGAGTTTGGGGGTTGGCATGGGGACTCCGTAGGAAGGTGAGCGAACCGGGGCATGGGAGCCCGTCTACAATACGTCAGCCTCGGACGAGTGAACGCCGGCTCCATGCCGTGTGTCGGAGCGGCCTGTCCGTTTCGACCTAGCTCGTCAGGGGCTTTATTTTTGCGTTTTCGAGCGGGTCGGACTTGGTGTACCAGCGGCCGTAGGGCTTGAGACGTTGGTCATCCAAGTCCATGATGAGGCGGAAATCCGAAGCCAACGTGCCGAAATAGCGGTCTTCGCTGCGCTCGTACATGCGCTGCAGCGCCCAGAGGTAGTAGTCGATTATCTGAAGGCCGATTGAGTTTGACGGTACATCCGATCGGATCAGCGTCGGCGAATCGGAAGGGGAGTTCCATGATCGGCTGAAGTTGGTTTTTGCTTTCTGGATCGCGGCTTGCAGGGATTCTTGACGGGCAGACTTACCGCGACGCGCGAAGGTGACGTGATTCGATTCGCCCTGATGCAGCAGATTCTTGAAGAGTCGCTTTACGAGATCGTCATAGACGTCGTTGGCCATGAGTTTGCGACCAAGCTGATGAGCGAGCCGCGCCTGGCTGACCAGTTCGGTTTTGCGGCGAATGGCAACCTGCACCTGGATGCCAAGCGAGGGCAGTAGTTTCAGCACTTCGCGGCGCACTTCGGGCATGTCATCTTTTGCGTGGAACGCGATGGCGGTTTTGCCGCCGTCCTGACGCATGGATGGCACGCCCTTGAAGTAAGGATCAGCGAGAAGAGTTTGCCTGAGATTTTCGAGCTGATTCTCGGCTGACTCGATGTCGGCGATGAGGGCGACTCCGACCATGAAGGTTCGGGAACAGCCTTCGTGCCCGAGTATCACCGCGCCTGACTTGTTGAAAAGCGTGAGATCACCGGCCTCATCCACAAAGTAGCTGCGTTGGCCGGAGGGCTGTTTCATGGGTCAGCACGTCAGACGATGCGTTCCTTGCCGCCCATGTAGGGGCGGAGCGGTGGCGGGATGGTGACGGAGCCGTCGGCGTTTTGCCACATTTCGAGGATGGGGATGAGGATGCGGGGGGCGGCGGCGACGGTGTTGTTGAGGGAGTGGCAGAAGGTGGTGGGGCCTTTGCCCTGCTCGCCGCCGGGGCGGTAGCGCATGTTGAGGCGGCGGCACTGGTAGTCGTAGAGGCGGGAGGCGGAGTGGGTTTCGCCGAAGTCGCCGGTGGGGCCTGATTTGGTCTGCGTGCCGCGGCCGGGCATCCAGGATTCGACGTCGATCATGTCGGCGTTTTTGGGGCCGAGGTCGCCGGTGCAGCATTGCAGAAGGCGATAGGGAAGGCCGAGGGATTGCAGGAGCTCTTCGACATAGCCGAGCATCTTCTTGTGCCAGGCGCGGCTCTCCTGCTCATCGGCCTTGCAGATGACGACCTGCTCAACTTTGTCAAACTGGTGGATGCGGTAGAGGCCCGCGGTGTCCTTACCGGCCGCGCCGGCTTCGCGGCGGAAGCAGGTGCTGACGGTGGTGTACTTGAGGGGGAGCTGGGCCTCGTCGAGGATCTCGCCCTCGTGGATGCCCATCAGCCCTACTTCGCCGGTGCCGGTGAGGAACTGGTCGTAGCCACCGCCGCGTTTGGATTCCTCGATGTGATACGCCTGCTCGCGCCCGGCGGGGAAAAAGCCGGTGCCGACCATGCACTCTTCTTTGACGAGGACGGGGACGGACATGGCCTTGAAGCCATTGGTGAGGGTCATGAGGTCGAAGGCGTAGCGGAGGATGGCGTTGTGAAGGAGGAAGCCGTCGCCGGTGAGGACGTAGGAGCGTGCGCCGGCCATCTTGACGCCGCGGTTGAAGTCGGCAAGGGCGAGATCGCGGACGAGGTCGATGTGTGTTTTGGGATTGAAGCCGCGATTGTCTTGGAAGGACTTTGTGGTGTCGAAGGCGACGCCGCCGGGGGAGGTTGGGCCTGCGGCGGGGTGCCAGCGGCGGAGCTCGACGTTCTGCTCGGCTCCCGCGCCGACGGGGACATCGGCATCCGGGGGTTGGGGAACGGTGAGCAGGATGGCGTTCAGGTCGGGATCGATAGCGGCGATCTGAGTTTCAAGGGTGCCGATGCGATCCTTGAGCGCGGCGGGCTTGGCCATTACCTCGGCGAGTTCTTTTTCGAGGCGGGCTTTGTCTTCGGGCGGGGCTTTGCCGAGTTGGCCTTTGAGCTTGCCGATGGCGGGGCCGGACTCTTTTTCGAGGGCGCGCTGCTGGGCACGGGTCTGCTCCTGCTCCGTAAGGAGGGCGCGGCGGCGGGAGTCCAGGTCGAGGAGACGGTCAAGATCGACGGTGAAGTTCTTCTTCTTGCAGCCGTCGCGGTACTTGTCCGGATTGTCGCGGAGGTCTTTGAGGTCGATCATGGGCGGGGAGTGTAGAAGGGGGTCCGGGGGCGAATTGGGGGAAAGAGGGTGTGGAGAGCCAGCGGCGGGGTGGGAGTTTCGTACTATGGGGGCACGCGGGCTCAGAGGTCCGCTTTGTTTGAGTGTACAAAGGCATTCGGGCCGCGGCGGCCCGAATGCGGCTCGGAGAGCCGCGCCACCCGGAGAACATGGGCTGGTAAGCCCATGCGACGAGGGACACAATGCCGTCATACCAGCTCATCCCACAGAACTCCGATTTGCCGACGCTGACGCTGGAAGAGAAGCCGATCACCATTGGGCGGTCGCCGGAGAATGTGTTGTGTCTGGACGACACGTTGCTGAGTCGGTTTCATTGCGTGATTGAGCCGGCACCAGCGCGAGGTCGGAATGGCGAAGTGCTCGCGCTAGACGAAGTGGGCGATTCGGAGACGCCGACCTTTCACCTGCGGGATCTTGGGTCGCGGAACGGGACAAAGCTCAATGGCGTGAAAGTGTCGGACTCGCCGCTGCGGCCGGGGGATGTAATCAAAATAGGGAGCTACCTGTTCATCGTGGAGGCGGAAGACACGCTGAAGGAGCGGCAGGCGATGGCGCGTGAGTTGGCGCCGACGACCAAGCCGGCGTGGGTGACGGACCTGGAGGAGATGATCAACAACATTCCCCCGCGGAATGAGGGGGCGGAGGACAAGCCGGAGATGGTGGACGGGCGCGGGCGGGCGTCGGCGGCGCTGGGAGGGGAAGGCGAGGGCGCGCGGGTGATCCGGCTGCTGTTGGTGGCGGCGAGCAAGAGCCGCGCGACGGATGTGCACTGCGAACCCAAGGGGGATGCGGTGCACGTGCGACTGCGCGTGGATGGACAGATGGTGAGCGTGGTGGAACTACCGAACGCGGTGGGCGAGCTGGCGCTGGGGCTGGTGAAGACGGCGTGCCAGATGCGCCCAACGGCAAGGGATGCCGCGCTGGATGGACACTTTTCGGTAAAGTTTCCCAAGAGCGCGACCAACGAGCCGCGAAGGGTGGACTATCGGGTGAGTTTCACGCCGAGCGTGCACGGGCAGAAGCTGGTGATTCGCGTGCTGGACACGCGGGATGCGCCGGTGAAGCTGAATGATCTGGGGCTGCCACCGTATCAGTACGAGCGGGTGCGCAAGGTGTGCGAACAGGATTCGGGGTTGCTGCTGGTGTGCGGGCCGACGGGCAGCGGCAAGACCACGACGCTGTATTGCGCGCTGCGGACGATTGACCGGGATCGAAGGAACGTGGTGACGATCGAGGACCCGGTGGAGTATCAGATCGAGGGCGTGACGCAGATTCCGGCGGATGAGAAGCAGGGGAACACGTTCGGAACGCTGCTGCGGAGCGTGCTGCGGCAGGATCCGGATGTGATTCTGGTGGGGGAGATTCGCGATGAGGAAACGGCGCGGACGGCGATGCAGGCGTCGATGACGGGGCACCTGGTATTCTCGACGGTGCACGCGAAGGACACGATGAGCAGCGTGTTCCGGTTGCTGGACCTGAAGGTGGAGCCGTATCTGGTGGCCAACTCGCTGGAGGTGGTGATCGCGCAGCGGCTGCTGAGAGTGCTGTGCGACAACTGCAAGCGGCCGGTGAAGATCATGCCGGTGCAGGCGACGCGGATGGGGCGGTTTCTCGAGGGGCAGACGGAGGTATATGGGGCGACGGGGTGTGCGGCGTGCCTGCGGACGGGGTATCGCGGGCGGAAGGCGATCTTCGAGATTCTGGATTTTTCGGATGAGCTACGCGATGTGATTCTGAAGGAGCCGACGATCTCGGCGATGAAAAAGGTCATCGAGCAGGGCATGTTCACCACGCTCGTACAGAGCGGTTGGCTGCAGGTGGCACGGGGAATCTCCGCGATGGAAGAGGTTGACCGGGTTGCGACGGCGCGGTGAGAGGGAAGGGATCGAGGGGAGAGAGGGATCGAGGGATCAGGGGATGAGAGGAGTTGGGGGGTTGGGGGGGGTGGTGCTGGGAGAGTGCGAAGTTCG
>JBKJOD010000344.1:0-5770 GCA_046593245.1 Phycisphaerales bacterium | reverse complement strand
GAGCGCGGCGCGAGCGCGATGGCGCGGGCTTTGGAGATTGATCGCAACACCTGCCAGCGCATCGTCGCGGCGACGGCGCGGGGCGACGCGGATGCGCAGCTGCTTGTGCAGCTTCCGGGTGTCATGGGGCTGCGGCAGTTTCTGGATGCGCTTGCCAAGCGCTTTCCTGGAATCGAACCGGAGCAGGCCATTGCCGGCGGGCGGGCGGCGGTGGATCGCTTCGAGCAGCTCATCGACACGCTTGCCGGAAGCCAGCGCAAGCTGCGCGAGCGGCTGGAGCTGGACCGCGAGATGGATGGCGCGATGGCACCGGCCACGCCGGATGATGTGGCGGCACGTCGCGCCCTGTTTCGGGCCGCGGTGGATGTGGTGGGTCGGTGGAGCGAGACGCGGCTGACGATGCGGATCATCCGCCCCGTGCCCGGTGATCCGCTGCACACCGAGAACATTCGCATGACGGGGCATGTGGGACACGTGTCGCGCCCCGTCGCGGTGCCGCTGGAGGTGTACAGCGGCACGCCGGAGAATCACGTGGAGCAGGCGGGGCCGGCGTTTCAGACGCTGGACGCGAGCCAGAAAGTCGGGAACACACCCGGGTTTCTCATGACCAAGTTTTGCACGCAGCCGCTGCCGCGCGTGACCTCGCGGGCGACCGAGAGCCGCGTGATCCACGCGATTGACGAGGCCGCGGCCCGTGGCGAGCCATCGGACATTTTCGTGGCGGATCGGCGCGCCGGCGTGGACAAGCACCCCGCCTCGCAGCACCCGCCCATCGGCGAGGTCTGCACCATCATGAACTTCCCGACGCGGCGGTTCATCATGGATGTGTATCTGCACAAGGACATCGCGCGCCGGTGCATTCCGCTGATGGAAGTGCATCTGGCTTCGCCTTGGGCGGGGAGCGCGCTGCTGGCGCGCTGGAGCACGCGGCTGCCGGGCGGCCCGCGGCTGGAACTGCTGGGCACCGGGCTGAGCAACGCCGGGAGCGACACGTATCCGCGGCACGGCGAGGTAGCGCGGGAGATGTTCGACAGCGTGGGCTGGGACGCGGACGAGTTCGTCGGGTATCGCGTGGATGTGGCGTATCCGGTGTGGCGAGGGGCGTACTGCATGCTGTTTGATTTCACGGGGAACGAGCTGCCTCAGCGGATCGGTATCGGCGAAGGGAAGTAGGTCCGCGTGTGGGTGCCCGCAGCATCCCTCGCACGACAGATCATGCTCCCGAGTTTCCGATGTGCTCGCAACTCGCGCGTGCGCTGTGGCGGCCTCCGAAGCCGTTGCAAGCAGATGGCTTGGTCATCGTGATCGGTGCGGTCCGCGGGTTCGTGCTGAGTTAAAAGTGCGAACGCGCCGCTGCATAAAAAAACAGCGACCTTGTGGGGCGCTGTTGTTGGGAGGTTCATTGCTTAGGACTTCTCGGCTCAACCCTCGCGGAGGGCCCGGGCGAACTCGTGGGCCGCGATGGCCACTTTATCCTCGGTCTCATAGGTTCCGCTGGCGATCTGCTCGCGGATGCGCTGCACAAGATTCAGCCGCACGGGGCTCTGGTCTTCAGCCGCCTGGCGTGCGGCGTCGGATACCTCCACGCGATCGGTGCCTCGGGGACCGGCGATCTCGGTGGTACGGCGCGCGAGTGTGTCGGCGTTGTAGCGCGAAGCGAGTTCGGTGCGGGAGATCGAGGTTGTGTTCAGAGAAATCTGTGACATGGGCCGCGGCTTCCTGTCCCCTTCGATGTCGGTTGAATCCGCTGTGATTCAAAGCACGGACCGTCGGGAAATGTAAAGTGAGGGAAGAGGTCTGGCGCGATCCTTCGCGGACACCACCCATGCATCCTTGCCGGGAGGCCTTGACGGAGCACCAACTTCATGGTCTTGCTCCGACCCTACCCTTATCGTCCAGCGACCTGATTTTGCTTCACTGCGAAGAACGACTGGAAGCGAAACATTGTGGCGTATCAGCTTGCAGGAGCAGCACTTATGACAAGTTCACAATTCTCGCGATCCCTCGAAAACCCGCGGCGGCGCAGGCCCCTCATCACCCCTGCTCTGGTGGTGTGTGTCTCCGGCTTCATCGCCCTCTCATCTGCGTCGCTGGCGCGAGCGCAGGATGATGGGGATTCAGGGTGGGGCAAGGCCAAGGCCAAGCCCGCCGAGAAAGCTCCGGCCAAACCCGCCAACAAGTCCGTTGCTCCTGCTCAAGACAACAAGTCGCTCAAGGACGAGGGCAAGGAGCTCTTCGGCAAGCCGGGCTCGGGGCGCTCCGGCGGCGCGGGGAACGAATCCGGCGGTGATGCACGCGGCTGGGCCGTGGTCATCGCGGCCTTTCGGGGCGAGGACCGGGAGGCGGCGGCGGCGAAGGCACTTGCGCAGGTCCGCGGCGAGGGCGGTATTCCCGAGGCCTACGTGGCGCGTCGGCGGGAGGCGATGGTGATCGCCGTGGGCGATTTTTCTTCGCCCGATGATGAACGCGCCAAGTCCGAACTCACGCGCATACAGAAACTGGAGATCAACGGCAATCGTCCGTTTGCCAGCGCGATGCTCGCGCCGCCGCTGGACTTCAAAATGGCTGGCTCCATGCCACAGTACAACCTTGTGAAGGCGAAACAACTCTTTGGTGAGCAGGCGCTCTACACGCTGCAGGTCGCCGCGTATGGACGATTGGATCTGGATCGCCCGGGCGAGAAGGACCTTGTTGAAGCCCGCGCCGCCGCCGAGCAGGCCGTGGCGAATCTGCGTCAGGAGGGCGAGCAGGCGTGGTACTACCACGGCCCCTCGATGAGCATGGTCTGCGTTGGTGTGTATGACCAGACGGACTTTGATCCTCAGCTCCCCAATCTCAAGAGCACCAAGCTGCGGGAGACGCAGAAGCGCCATCCGTACAACCTGTACAACGGTGCGGGACTGAAGATCAAACGCAAGGGCGAGCGGACACAGACGCTGCAGCCGAGTTCGCTGGTGGAAATCCCAAAAAACTGAATCATGTCACAGGTGCCGCGCCACGAGTTCGCCCGCTGCTTTGGGCGGGCAACCCGTGAGGCGCGCGGCGAGCGCATGATTTCCTGCGCGCCCACGCCTCGATTCCAACATCACAGATTGTCCGCCGCGGCGAACAAACCCGTGGCCCGAAATCCGTAACGCAATGGAAATAAGCAAGGCCGGCGCTACCAGGAGTAGCAACCGGCCCTGCAGATCGGACTGTCTTTCAGAGTCAAGCGGCGTAGCCGTCGCTTCTTGGTGTGGTTTCTCAGCGGCCCGTGTACGGCCCGGAGAGCCGTACCCCCAAGTCAGCAACCGGCAAACCACGCGGAGAGGAAGTCGAAGATGTCGGGGACATCAGTAATGCCGGAGTTGTTGAAGTCGGTGCGGCGGTCGCCGGCAAACCAGGCGCCGATGAACGAGAAGATGTCGTTCACATCCACCACGCTGTTGTTGTCCAGGTCCACCGAGCAGAGCGGGAGGCAACCCTGGCTGCCGCAGAAGAGGCGGAAGCGGGCGACGGTCGAGAACGCCTGACCACCAACCGCGGCCGGATCATCCACGATCCACTGCGCGAACATGGTCTGGCCAGCGACATAGTTTGCGGTGGTGAGGGAAAGGTGCTCGGTGGCCAGGCCGTTGCCAGCGCCCGCGCCGCCAGCGAGCTTGGTGGTCATGGTGATGGTGGGGGTGATCTTGCCGTTGACGGGTGCGGTGAGGGAGAGAGCGAGGCGAGCAGAGGCACCGCCGAGAGCGCGATCCAGGCCGACGCGGAAGTCTGTGTTGCCGATCATGGGCGGGGAGACTGCGATGATCTGCGGGATGATGGCTCCGGTGCCGGCGACGCCGCCACCGATGAGCGCGGGCTGATCCGCGGCGCGGGCGGGGGAGGTGAAGAGCGTGGGGTGATCGAAGGGGAAGGTCTCGTTGCGGACGCGCGGATCAACCAGTCCGTTGGTGAGGAAGTCGGTCACGACCGCGCCGTCCTGCGGCGGGATGCGGACCTGAGCCATGATGGGGTCCTGGTTGTCGATGAACTGGACGGTGCCGGGGGCGCGGTCGTAGAAGCCGAAGACCTGCTGCAAAGTCGTGAACATGCCGTTGTGCATGAAGGTGGTTTGCAGCGCGACGTTGCGCAGCGAGGGGACCTTGAACTTGCCGCGATCGTTGTTGTCATTCGTGACGATCTGGCGGCCGCGATCCTCGGCGACGGGGCGGAGGCCGATGTTTCGGAAACCGTTGCCGGTGAAGAGCGGCGGCACGTGACATACGGTGCAGTTGTTGGCGGTGAGGCGGTTCAGGCCGAGTTGTTGATTGGGGGTGAGGGTGTTGAGATCAAACGGTGTCTGATCTGCGATCAGCGTGCGCTCGTAGGTGGCGATGGCTTTGGCGATGCGGTCGGCGGTGATGTCGCCGCTGCCGAAAGCGGCGAGGAAGAGCTCGGGATAGCCGCGGCGGGTTGCGAGGGCGCTGGCGACATCGGCGGGGTAGTTGGTGGCGAGCGCGAGTGGGCGCGCGGCGGCGAGGCGGGTTGTCACTTCGGCCCAGCTCACGCCGGTGTGGGACATTTCGACGGAGTTCAGGATGGGGCCGACGATCTGGCTCTCGAGCGCGCCATTGGTGTTGATGCTCACCAGCCCGGTTTGCGGATCGGTGAAGGTGTTGCTGGCGCGGCCGTCCCAGAAAAGTTCGGGGGCATAGGCGGCGTTGATGGGGGTGATGCTGGCGCGGCCGGTGACCTGGCGATTGGTGCCGAAGGTGGCGTCGCGGATGAAGTCCTTGAAGGAGTTGGAAGCGATGACGCCGGGAGAGGCGAAGATGTCGTCGGCATTGTTGAGGATGCCATCAAGGCCGGGCTGGCGGGCGCGACGCGGGTCCGCGCCGCCTTGGGCGAAGCTGTGGCAGGTGGCGCAGGCCATGGTGCCATCCACGGAGAGCTGCTCATCCCAGAAGAGAATCTTGCCGAGGATGCGCTTGGGTTCGGTGATGGGGTTTGCCAAGGGAACCGGAACTGGGGGCAAGGCCGCCTTCGCGATGCCCGTGACTGTCAGGACAGTGGCCGCGAGTGCGATTCCGGAGATGATGTGCCGCTGATGGTTCATGTGTGTTCTCCACGGGGCTATTCAGGCCCGATGCGTGTCGTATCTTGCGTCCGTCCGTCCCCCAACCCACCCGATCTTGGCAATGACTGATTGACATGGGCCTCGTGCTGGTGGGGGAACATGGGCTGGAAAGCCCATGCCACGGGGCCGCTGACTGATTGATTGTCACTGACCCGGGGCTGGGGGACGTGGTCCGCGATTTTCTTCGCCAGAACCCGGGCGGCCGCCGCCGGGACCACCGGGCGGACCCCCACCGGGACCGCCTGGACCACCCCGACCCGGGCCGCCGCGTCCGCCGCCGGGCGGGCCTTTGCGCTTGAAAGTCTCATCCGCCATCCCATGCAGCAGCCGCGGCACGAAGGGATACTGGTTGGTGATGACGTAGTAGTACGTTCCGCCAGGGAACTCCGGGGTCGGGCCGGTGCGGCCGTTGTACTCGTCCAGATCGCCGGTTCCCGGGGCGTATTCAAAGTCCTGCACATATGTGCCATCGTGCTTTCCGCCCGGCGATTTCTCACCGGCGGGACGATCTCCGGCTTTCACCCGATAGCTGGGTTTCAGCTCGCGCACGGGGCCTTTGGTTTCAGCGGGTTGGTCGTATCCCCAGACCGAATAAATGGGGTACCCATCTGCGGCCCAGCCGACCTGCACCATCGACTCTCCGGCTTTCTTTCCTGCCAGCAGTTTGTCCAC
>JBKJOD010000282.1:0-3492 GCA_046593245.1 Phycisphaerales bacterium | reverse complement strand
CCGGCGACGGCGGTGAGGGTGAGCGAGGTGACACTGCCAGCACAGTAGTTGTTGGCGCTGGTGTTGATACCGGTGGGCTGGTGGGCCGAGGGATCAACGTGGACAGCGACGGACTGGCAGGAGCTGTTGCCGCAGAGGGTGCTTTCCCAGCGGGCGAAGTAGGTAGTGGAGACCGAAGGTGCGGCGATGACGAGCGGGCTGCCGGTGCCGACGGGGGTGCCGCCACAAGAGCCGCTGTACCAGCGGAGGAGATCACCAGAACCGCCGGGTGCGGTGAGGGTGATGGTGGGAACGGTGCCCTCGCAGAAGGAGGGGTTGTCAACAGAGGCGCTGGTGGGCGCGACGGGCGAGGCGTTCACGGTGACCGTGACGCTGACGCACGCGGGGCTGTTGCAGGCGCCGTTGACGCGGCGGACGTAATAGGTGGTTGTAGAAACAGGCGCGGCGATGGAAAGTGGGCTGCCGGTGCCGACGAGCGTGCCGCCGCAGGTGCCGCTGTACCAGGTGTAGATGCCGCCGGTGCCGCCGGTGGCGGTGAGTGTGATGGGGCCCTGACCAGCATCGGAGCAGAATGCGGGGACATCAACGGTTGCGCTGGTGGGCGAGGTGGGTGTGGGCGTGACCGTGACGGTGACGCTGGCGCAGGTCGGGCTGTAGCAGGAGCCATCCTCGCGGCGGACGAAGTAAGTTGTTGTGGTTGCAGGAGCGGAGATGCTCAGCGGGCTGCCGGTGCCGATGGGAGTTCCGCCGCAGGAAGATGTGTACCAGTGGTAGATGCCACCGGTGCCACCGGAAGCGGAGAGTGAGATGTTGCTCGGAGCGGAGCCGGAGCAGTAGGCGGGGCTATCAACGCTGGCGCTTGCAGGGGCCGTCGGGGTAGTGGTGACGGTGACGGTGAGGGTCTGGCAGCCGGTGGAGATGCAACCGGTGGTGGTGTTGCGGGCGCGGGCGTAGTAGGTGGTGGTGGTTGCAGGCGTGACAACGACGGAGGTGCCGGAACCGACGGGGCTGGAGCCGCAGCCGGAATCGAACCAGTCGATGGTTTCGCCAGCGTTCACGGAGCCGGTGAGCGTGAAGGGTTGGCCGGAGCAGGTGCCGCCGCTGGCACCGAGGACGGGCTGGTTGGGGAGGTCGTAGACATTGACGGTGACGGAGACACAGGTGGAGACGCCGCAGCCGTTGATCCAGCGTGCGTAGTAGGTCTTGGTGCTTGTCGGAGCCGGGATGGTGAGGACCGGGCCGGAACCGGCGAGCGGGCCGCCACAGGAACCGGCGGACCAACTGAGCTTCGCGCCCGAGCCGCCGACGGCGGTGAGCGTGATGTTGGTGACGGTGCCGGAGCAGAAGTTGTTGGTGTCAACCGAGGCGGAAGTAGGCGCGACGGGAAGCGGATTCAGCGTGACGGTGGCGGTAGACACGGCCGGGACCGAGCACGGGGCGTTGGGATAGGCGGTGAAGGTCAGAACAACCGAGCCGTTGGTGATGTCGTTCGGGCCGGGGGTGTAGACGGCGTTGGGGATCGTGGCATCGTGGAAGAAGCCGTCGCCGGCGGTAGTCCAGAGAACGTGATCAGCATTGGTGGCAACGCCAGCAAGCTGGACGACGCCGTTGGCGCAGATGGTGTATGAGCCGCCAGCGTTGGCAGTGGGCGGAGCGACATGGGTGACGGTTGCGGAGACGCATGAAGAAGAGCCGCAGACGGTGGACCAACGGCCGAAGTAGCTCGTGGTGACGCCGGGTGCGGGGATGGTGATAGAAAGGCCGGTACCGATGGGCGATCCAGCGCCGCAGCCGCCCGCGTACCAGGTGAAGGTATCGCCGGAGCCACCAACAGCCGTCAGTGTAATCGTGGCCGGGCCGGAGCCGGTGCAGATAGAAGCAGTATCAACCGATGCGCTGGAAGCGGGGATCGCGCTGGAGGTGATGCTGAGGGATGCGGAGGAAGAGGTAACCGGTCCGCATGGGCCGGTGACGACAACGAAGTAGGTTCCGGCATCTGTCAGTGCGACGGCGGGGATGGAGTAGGTCGGGCTATTAGTGCCGACGGGGCTTCCGAGGTTGTTGTGGTACCACTGGAAGGAGAGGCCGGAACCGAGGGTTGTGACTGTGAAGGATGTCGGGGTGCCGAGGCAGGCGGCCGTGTTGCTCGGGCCGCTGGTGACTGCGGCGTCGAGGAAGGTGACATCACCGACGGTGTTGAGTTCGGCGACATCGAAGACGCAGTTTTCTTTCTGGGCGAGGGTGGAAGCACCGACGAAGACAGTGGTGCAGTCGGCACTTGCGCCGCCGGGGCCGAAGAGGGCGAGACCGACATAGCCGGCTGCCTGGCTGCCCTGGCAGGGGAAGATGGTGTTGCCGAGGGGCAGGGGATTCGCGCCGAGGTGGGCGAGCGTCATGCCGGGGACTGCGAAGGCGGAGAAGGGGGCCGCGGAAGAGGTGATTCCTGAGAGGTCCACGTTATTGAGCGTGACCGCGTTCACATTGGAGTAGTAGTGCATGTAGATCGCGGAGCGATCGGAGACGCCGTCAACGGTGAGGCCGTTGATGGTGATGGTTCCGGCGGGAGCCCAGGGGATGGAGAAGTTGTCGGTGCCGCGGCCGCGGAACTGAACGGGGACGCGGCCGGTTGTGTGGACGGTGACACCAGTGAGAGAGGCGTTTCCGTTGAAGTTGTAGAGAGAGATATCGCCGGAGCCCTGGAAGAAGTTATTGCTCTGGCCGTTGCTGGAGAAGGTGGACGAGGAGACATTGATATTGGTGGGCGAGAAGGAGCCATTGGCGGTGCCGAAGACGCTCAGTCCGTGGAAGGAGTTGTTCTTCACGGTGGAGCCGGAGAGGGCGAGGCCGCTGAAGGCGGTGAGCGTGTCATCGACGACCACGCCGCGGTAGTTGGAGCAGATGTTGGACGAAGCGACCTCAACGTTGTTGATCGTGCCGACGGAGCCGAGGGCGATGCCGTGGCCGGAGTTGCCGGTGACGGTGAGATTCTCGAAGCGGTAGAACTCCCGTGTCTGGCCGAACGCAGCGGAGACGCGGACGCCGGAGGAGAGGCCGTCGGCGGTGCCGGATGCGCCGGTGATGCGCATGTCCTTCAGGGTGAGACGGAGGGCGGCGGAAGCACCGCCGACATCGACGATGTCGAAGACGGGAGTAAAGGGGGCGAGAGCCGTGACCACGGTCTGAGTGAGTGGATCGGCGGCGGTATCGCAATCACCAGCGCCAGCACCATCGATGGTGAGACGCTTGGTGATGGAGACGTTTTCAGAGTAGGAACCGGCGAGGACGGCGACGGTGCCACCGGTGGTAGCGAGATTATGACCTTCCTGAATTCGGCCTGTGGAACCGGTCTGGGCGAGCTGGCTGGTGACGGTGAGTGAGGAGAAGTCACCCTGGAAGGCGAAGGTGTCTGCGAAGGCGCTCACGTTGGTATCGGTGCCGCTGTTCAGCCACGGGGTGGCATCGAAGTTCGCAGACGCGGGGCCCAGGATGTCG
>JBKJOD010000248.1:0-5130 GCA_046593245.1 Phycisphaerales bacterium | reverse complement strand
ATGTTCGACCGCCTCCTCGGCCTCTTCTCCATTGATATGGGCATCGACCTGGGCACCTGCAACACCCTTGTTGCCGTGCGCGGGCAGGGCATCGTGCTGAACGAGCCGAGTGTGGTCGCCGTCTGGAAGGGGACCAACCGCGTGGTCCGCAACGGCGAGGCCGTCGGGTGGATGGCCAAGGAGATGCTCGGCAAGACGCCCGGAACCATCACGGCCATTCGTCCCCTCAAGGACGGGGTGATCTCCGACTTTGAGATCACCGAGCAGATGCTCAAGTATTT
The DNA here is from genome assembly GCA_046593245.1 of Phycisphaerales bacterium. Lineage (GTDB taxonomy): Bacteria > Planctomycetota > Phycisphaerae > Phycisphaerales > UBA1924 > UBA4658. Next base: position 4,849 of record JBKJOD010000248.1, on the reverse strand, counting down.
TATTACCAAGGTGACGGGGAAGAACCGGCTGATCCGCCCGAGAGTGGTGATCGCGATCCCCTCGGGCATCACCGCGGTGGAGAAGCAGGCGGTGTTCAACAGCGCCGAGCGGGCCGGGGCGCGGCGGACGTATTTGATTGAAGAACCGATTGCCGCAGCGATCGGCGCGGGGCTCCCCTTCGCGGAGCCGACGGCGAGCATGATCGTGGACATCGGCGGCGGAACGACGGAAGTGGCGATCATGTCGCTCGGGGATATCGCGGTCTGCGAGAGCGTCCGCGTCGCGGGCGATGACATGGATGAGGCGATCATCGCCCACATGAAGAAGACCTACAACCTGATGATCGGCGAGCAGACCTCCGAACGCATCAAGATCGAGATCGGCTCCGCCGCGCCGACCGGGACCGCCAACGACGAGAAGACGATGGAGGTCCGCGGCCGCGACATGATCAGCGGATTGCCGCGCAAGACGGTCGTCACCAGCGAGGAAATCCGCGAGGCATTGCAAGAACCAGTCCAGGCGATCACCGAGGCCGTGACGCGGACGCTCGAGAAAGCCGAACCCGAACTCGCGGCGGACCTTGTGGAGAACGGCATCGTCATGGCCGGCGGCGGCGCGCTGCTGCGGGGCCTGGGCATCGTCATCTCCAACGCCACCGGCCTGCCCGTCAAACTCGCCGAAGACCCCCTCACCTGCGTCGCCCGCGGCACGGCGATCTATCTTGAGCACCTCGAGGAGTGGAAGATCACGCTGGAAAACGACATGGACTCGTAAGAGTCATCGTCGGCGACATGGCACATCGCGCATGGCCACATGGCACATGATGCGACCCCGAGCGTGGCTCGAATGTGCCCTGTGGCCATGTGCAATGTGCGATGTACTATGCCCTCCCCCCGCGCCAACCTCGCACTTGCCATCACCGCGGCCGCGGGGCTTGCGCTGCTGCCGCGCCCGATGCTGCCGCTGGTCTCGGCATTCAACACGCCCGCAACATTTCTGCTCGCGCCGGTTCAGGCACCGGTGCGGACGCTGATGGTCTGGCTACGCGGACCCAAGCCGGGGTCGCCGATTGCCGGGCTGTCGCCGGAACTGGATCGAGTGCTGACCGATCTGGATCAGGCGAAGTTCGAGCTGGCACAGTCAAAGGTGGAGACGGAGCGATTGCGCTCGCTGGTCGTCGATCTCTCACGCGGCGTGGAGCTGAACCCCTCGCTCGCGGTGACGCAGATTCCCGCATCCGTCATCGGCTTCGGCTCCGATCTCACCGGCGGCCTGCTCTCGGTGCGGCCCAACAAGATGGAGGGCGTGGAGCCCAACGCCGTGGTCGTCGTCCGTGGCGTGCAACTCGTGGGCCGCGTGCAGAAGGTGGATGCCCGCACCTGCACGGTGCTGCCGATTACCGATCCGGCATTTCCCAAGATGTATCGCGGCGAGAAGTTCAAAGGCGTCGTCATGCTCGACGACCAGAAGCGCGGCCCGAGCTGGAAACTCGACAGCATCGAGAACGGCCGCCTGGTCGGCCGCGTGTACTTCGAGACGATGACACCGGGCGAGGAACGCCCGACGATCACCAACGACATGCTGGTGCGGCTCTCAGACAGTTCATGGCCGGACAGCTCGCAGATGCTGACCATCGGCCGCGTGGTGCAGGTGGAGACCGGCGCGAACGAGCGGCCGATCATCACCGTCGAGCCGCTGCAGGATATTTCCCGCGTGAGCGAGGTGATGATCCGCGTGCCGGACAAGACGAGCACGACGGCTCCAAAGGCGGGAGGCAAGCCATGAAGTGGCCCGTTCCCTTCTTCGTCGCGTATGTGCTGCTCGCGCTGGAGGCCCCGATGCGCGAGTTCATCCGCATCGGTACGGTCTCGCCCTCGCTGGTGTTTCCATTCGTTGTGTTCGTCGCCCTGCTGGCATCGAGCAACGCCGCGATGTGGACGGCCCTGCTTGTGGGCGCGGCCGTCGATGTGACGACGACCCGAGCCACCACCGGCGCTCCGATCGTGATCGTCGGCCCGCACGCGCTCGGCTACGTGGCCGCGGCGTACATGATCTTGACGCTCCGCCCAATGGTGATGCGGAAGAACCCGATCACACTGGTGGCCCTTTCCATCGTCGGGGCCGGGCTGTCGGCGATCGTGGTCGTGAGCGTCCTCGCCATCCGCCAGATGATCTTCCGCGGCTCCTGGGCCGACGGCTTGGGCGGCTCGCTGTTCCACGACCTCTGGCAACGCTGGCTGGATGCGTGCTATACCGGGGCCGCGGCGATCGTGCTCTCGGGCATCTTCCTGCCACTCGCCCCATGGTTCGGATTCCAGGATCCCTCCGTCCGGCGGCCGTTCTCGCGGCGATACTGAAGTGGCACGGGCATTCCAGCCCGTGTTGATTTCGTGGCACGGGCTTTCCAGCCCGTGTTCGGGGCGCATCGCCCCGACTCTTCATGTGTTCCTCAACCAAACCCGCAGCCGAAGCGGCCGCCACACGGGCTGTAAGCCCGCGCCACTTGCCGATACACTCTCCCCATGCAATCTGTCGCCATCTTCGACGACGGCCGCGGCCTCCTCTCGCCGCTCACCGATCTCCGCCCGTGCTTTGACATCCGCACCGGCGCGCTGACCACGCTCGAGCGGCTCGCACTGCACGCGCGAAGCCACGACCTGCCGCAGCCGGATGCTCTCTTTGTTCCCGAAGCCCTCGCCGATCTCACCCGCGAGAAGCATCCGACGCTCCGCGTGAATGATCCCGCCGCGCTCGCGGCGGGCGTACTACTTGTAAACGGGGCGTGTCCCCTCAACGACACGGACTCTACCGGCGTCGAGCTCGGCGAGGCCATCGTCGATTCCGCCAGCGGCACCATCATCAAGGCCCACATCCGCACCGAGCGCGCCGCGATCCATCGCATCTTGGCGGGTGATGCCAGCGGCCTCACAGTCCACGCGGCCACCAACGTGCCCACGCTCTCCCGCCCCTGGCACATCCGCGCCCACCGCGATGCGTGCATCGCCGCCGATCTCGCCGCGCTGGCGAACGCGGTCTCCTCTACTCCTCAACCCCCCCACTCCTCCATCCCGCGTCTGCACATCGCCGCCAGCGCGATCATCCACCCGTCGGTCATCTTCGACACCGAGCCCGGCCCGATCGTCATCGCGGATCACGCGATCATCCGCCCCGGTGCGATCATCGTGGGCCCCGCGTACATCGGCCCAAACTCCACCGTGCTCGAACGCTCGCTGATCAAGTCCAACACCGCCATCGGCCCGTATTGCAAGGTCGCCGGCGAGATCGGCGGCACGATCTTCCAGGGCTACGCGAACAAATCACACGACGGACACCTCGGCGACAGCTACATCGGCGAGTGGGCCAACCTCGGCGCGGGGACGACCAACTCGAATCTGCTCAATACGTACGGTGACATTGTCTGCCGCGCGATCGGCACCGACGGCAAGCCCGGCTCCAACGAACGCACAGGCCAGCAGTTCCTCGGCGCGACGATTGGCGATCACGTCAAGACCGCGATCTGCACGCGGATCATGACGGGCGCGATTGTCGGCACGGGCACGATGTTCGCCGCCTCCACATCGCTGAGCGGGACTGTTTCGCCGCTCTTGTGGATCACGGATTCCGGCACCAAGCCGTTCGCCGCCGACAAGTTCGTTGAAATCGCTCGCACGGTCATGGCGCGCCGCAAAGTGGCAATGAGCGCGGCGTACCTGGGCCGTCTTTGCGAACTCGCTGGGAACCGGTGAGCAATGGCTACACCACGCATCTGGCTCTGGCAACTCTCCTACGCCATTCTCGGGGTCTGCTTTCTCGTCGGCATCTTCGTTTCCGTCATGGCGTGGAACACCACCGCGTTCAAGTGGTGGGTGATCTTTGCACTCGGGGCGATCGCTCTGCTTGGAGTGATCAACCGGCTGACCCACCGGCGGCCGCTACCGCAGCGGTGTACGAAGTGCGGCTACTCGATCGCCGGGCTTCCTCGCGGTGCCCCCTGCCCAGAGTGCGGCACGGAGATTGTCATGTTCGACGCACACCAGAGCGGGGATCGCACCGTACCCTGATTCCTCATGCCAGACTCGCCCAAGACCCTCTACCTCATTGACGGCTACGCCCAGTTCTTCCGGGCCTATCACGCCATCCGCACGCCCATGTCCTCGCCGGTCACCAAAGAGCCGACGAACATGTCCTTCGGCTTCATCGGCATGTTGCTCAAACTGCTGCGCGGCGAGGGAAACCTCGGCGGCAAGCCGGACTACGTTGCCGTCACCATTGATGTCTCCGATGATCGCGGCACGTTTCGCTCCGACCTGTACCCGGATTACAAAGCACATCGCCCGCCGCCGCCGGAGGATCTGTTTCCGCAGGTCGATCGCATGCTCGACACCATGAAGAGCATGGGCATCCCAATCCTCGGCGCGGCACGCTATGAGGCCGATGATGTCATCGCCACCCTTGTGACATCACTCCGCGCCAAGCACCCCAACCTTCGCATCCGCATCATCAGCAAAGACAAGGACCTCAAGCAACTTCTTGTGAACGACCACGTCACGTTGTACGACGTGCATACCGATCTGGAAATCTCAGCAAGCACGCTCAAAGAGGAGACCGGCCTCACGCCGGCGCAGGTGATCGACTTTCTCGCACTGATGGGTGACAATGCCGACAACGTGCCCGGTGTAGAGGGCGTTGGCCCCAAGACCGCCGCGCAGCTCATTGCCGAGTATGGCTCGCTGGATGGCGTGCTTGCCGAGGCCGCGAAGGAGAAGTCGAAGATCACGGGCAAGCAGCCTCGGAAAGCACGCCATCCAGCGAGACATACTCGGCAATGAGCTGCGCGGCGGTCTTGGG
>JBKJOD010000245.1:0-5985 GCA_046593245.1 Phycisphaerales bacterium | reverse complement strand
CCGACGGTGCGATTGCTGTGCTCAACCGTTGTTCGCGCGACTCGCTCACCGGCAAGGTCACCACCGCCAAGGGCAAAGCGCGAGTGGTCGATACCGCCACGAACGCCAAGCTCAAAGTGACGTTCTTCTGGCCATTCTGGGGCGACTACTGGATCATCGACCTTGGCCGTGATTACGAGTTCGCCGTGGTCGGGCACCCCAATCGCAAGTACCTGTGGATCCTGAGCCGCACGCCCAGCATGCCGACCGATGTTTACGACGGGATCATCGGGCGGCTGAAGGCGCAGGGGTATGACACGGCGCGGTTGATGAGGACGGTCCAAGTGGCGGCCGCCGGCAGATGAGTCAAGTGCTGACGCTCGATAAGAGGCAGGAACCAGCGTTTTCGATTTTATAACGTAAATCGCACCAGCGAGTTATGAGTAACCAAACTGCCTGTTCAATATCAAGTTGCAACTTGTCGATGAAAGTAGCACCTTATGTTTGCCATGAATCCCAAACAAAGCCGTTCAAGATCTGCGGACATCGGAATCGACGCTGAGATCGGCCATCGGCTGATCGAGGTCAAGTCGGGGCTCGCCGCCCTGCGGAACCTTCGAGCCTCGCTCGTGCAGCTCGCGTACGCCACGGCGGCGCGCCCGGGCTCGCAGGGCATCCTCCTTCTGCCCGACGTCGCGGTGACGCGCGAGAGATTGGAGCACGAGTGGCAGCTCGCCGCCTCGGTGTTCCGGCCCGCAGTCATGGAGCGACTGAGCCTGTGCCTGGGAGCGGCGATGCCATTCGAGGGCATTCCACGCGACCCCGATCCCGAGACCCAGCGCGTCTTGACGGAAGTCCTCGCGCGGGAGCGGACTGCCCTCGGCGTGAGTCGCACGCGTGGCGATGCTCAGTTCGTGGCGCTCAAGGTGCTCATGCATCACTGGCTCACGAACGGCGAAGCCGTGACGACGGAGTGGCTCATGCGCACGTCAGGCTACTCCTACCCGACGATCGCGGGCGTCCTGGAGAAACTCGGGAGCCTGATCGAGCGACAGAGCGATCGCCGGTTGCGCCTGCGATGGTTCTCGCGGGAGGAGTTCGCCCGATTGCTCTCGTTGTCCGATAGCGCCCGGGCAACGGCTCGATTCGCCGACCGCTCGGGGCAAGACCGATCCCCGGAGATGCATCTGCGGCGCCTTGCGAAGCTGGCACCCCAGGGCGTCGGCATCGGCGGCGTGCTTGGAGCAAGGCATTACCTTCCCGAACTCGACTTGGTCGGCCTGCCCAGGCTCGACCTGTCGTTGCAATGCCATACTCGCGAGATGGACCTTGGATTCATCCAGAATCTGGATCCAGCTCTCGTGCGCACTTCCGATCCGCTGGAGCCAGCGACCGTGGTGGTGCATGCGGTGCGGCATGCCGACCCACTCTTCAGTGACCGCAGCGAAGGACTGGCTTGGGCCGACCCGGTCGAGTGCCTCTTGGATCTCCATGAGGCTCGGCTCGATCTGCAGGCCTCACAGCTACTGGAAGCACTACAGCGACAGCGGCCTTCGGCGACATGAGTGCGATGGCAGGGGAAGTCTCGGTCAGCCAAGTGCTCAGCGAGGTCGCGGCGGCGGTACCCGCCGATGTGCGTGCGAACATCATCGTCATTGGGAGCTTGGCCGCGGCGTACGGGCTCCTGGCGAATGACGGAACGACCGGGGTGCGGACGAAGGACGTGGACTGCGTGCTGTCGCCGTCGGTCTCCGCCGTCGACAAAGGCCGAAGCATCGCTCAGGCGCTGCTGGACGCAGGTTGGAAACCGATCGAGCACGAACAGTTCGGGCAGCCCGGGAACAGTGCAACACCCGATCGGGACCTACCGGCCATTCGGCTCTACCCTCCCGGCAACGGAACTTGGTTTCTCGAACTTCTCACGGAACCGGCGTCCGAAGATCAGCTCGAGCGAGCATGGACCCGAGTGGAGCTCGATTCGGGCAACCACTATGGACTGCCGAGCTTTGCCTTCACTGGGATTGCAACCTTCGAAGCGAACGAGACAACGTTCGGCATTCGATGTGCTCGCCCGGAGATGATGGCACTGGCCCACATGCTGGAGCATCGTGCGTTCGGCGATGCCATCATTGAAGGAACGGAATACTCCGGCCGACCGCACAAGAGACGCAACAAGGACCTGGGCCGCGTCCTCGCGATCGGGAGCTTGTCGGCCCCTGACGCCATGGATGAATGGCCTGGACTATGGGAGCGGGCGCTGCGGACTTGTTTCCGGAAGCGCTGGCAGGAGATCGCGCTCGATGCCGGAGCTGGGCTGCGCCGCATGCTCGAGAGCGATGAGGATCTTCAGGAAGCCACCGACCTTTGCGCCGTCGGGCTACTCGCTCGCCGCCCACCTCGCGCGGACCAGCTCAAGCGGGTGGGCGAGCGACTGCTGCGGTTCGCCGTGGAACCCATCGAGCGCATCGGCGGCCGACGCTCGGCGTGAACCGCGACGTTGGCGCGCACCCTGCTAGAGCATCTGGTCAGCTCCTCGATCAGACGCCCAAAGGGGGTAGCACGATGTGGATACTCGATGAGTTCATGCCGACGCCACGCCTGACCTTGCTGTTCCCGCCCCAGCCAACTGCACCGTTTCCAAAGGGGCTCAGCCCCGAGCCCACCCCCCCAGCCGATCCACAAACGTCCCGTACCCATGACACTGCAGAGTGATGGCACAAGTTGCAGTCAGACAGGCAGCATCTACACCGGATTCCTGCTGTCCGGGCGTTGTGCCTTCGGTCTGCCAGCGTGATCCACGACGCTTCCGAGACCCCGAGCATCGGCCCGGCTTGAGCTTGGCCGCTTCGAGCCATGCGCGGCTCGTCCGTGCGGACTCCTTTGAAGGCACTGGCAGAGATGGCGCGCATGTTGCGTACCGTTTCGATCGCGTAGCGCAGATGCGTTATCTCGAGTCTCGCTGGGAACGGATGTCCGGCTGATCAAGGTCAGGCGGTACGGAGTGCTCCTCTCTCAGCGGGTGCGAGCAGGCGAATGCCTGGCAACAGGAATCTCTCAGGCCGAAGCGAAGGAAGTGAAATGCTCGAAACACTGAACAAGCCAGCGATGAAGATCGGCATGCCTGAAGCGGACCACGCAGAAGGGCAGCTGGCTCGCAAGATGGAAGACCAGACCGCGAAACTCCCCTCGGACCTTTGGCTCTGGGCGGCGGGACTCTCGATGGCGGCCTCCCTCGTTCTTCAGGTGTCACGCAAGAAGAGCGAGAGTCAGTTCGTCGGGCAATGGGCTGCACCGCTGCTGCTGATCGGTGTGTACAACAAGCTCGTCAAGGTGGCTGGTTCGGATCGACTCCACCCTTGATCCTCTTGCCCCGGCCCCGTGGCGAGTATCACGGGGACGGGGCGATGGAGGATTCTGGGCGCCGGCTTGCGAAGGTCAGCCCTCGCGAGAGGGCTGTTCTCGCCTTTGGCCGCGGGGCCAATGCAGCACTCGAATCCGAAGACCGGTGGGTCCGCACAGTCACGCGCGGATGGGAAGTCCGTATCCCGATTGCGTCCGGCGACCGGGCGGCCTCACGGAGTTCCGATCGCGGCGGGACCGAGCGCGTCAAGCACTCGAATCGGGTTCGTATCCAGTATGGCGTTGCCATTCTGTCCACCGCCGGCAACCGGCGGCTCCTCGCACTTCACTCCAACGATGAAGCTTCACATCATGCGACGCCTCCTCAAAGTCGTACTGCTCGTCCTCCCCGTCCTCACCATGGCTGCTATTTCCTTCGCGGGCGGGCCCCCGGCCAACTTGATTTACGCGCACGACCACCTTTACACAGGTGTCAACACCCCAACGGCGCTGCCCAAGCAGGGTGACTTCAACGCGATTTATCCTCTTGGCGCCGGCCTCCATGCCGTCTCGGAAGCTGCACCGGGCGATGGGAACTACAGGGGGGGTCGCTGGGAGGTCCGCCCCGTGACGTTCCTCACCATCGCGCCGCGCCAATTCACTAACGCCGAGGACATCATTGCGGCAGCCGGCCGTGGTGAGCTGCGAATCGGTGACGTGGTCAAGCGGTTTGAGTGCCCGCTCATCCCGATAAACGGCAACTGACAGCCGCAGCTTCAAGCAGTGCGGCCGGGTGCAATCGGGCACCCGGCCGCGCCGCCTGGGCAGCTCGCCAGCGATGCGGCGCGCGCGCCAACTCGCGGCCGGTTACGAGCTCGGTAACAGGATGATCGACCTGAAGCGGCACGTTCTTCTCGAACAAGTCGAACGAACCGCCCGTGGCAAGCAAGGACTCCATCGTGGCAGTGCGGCAACGAATGATCGCGCTCGATCCGGTCTGGACGTTGCCGCCGCCCTCGCCCAAGAACTTCACTTCGACGTAGTGGGGCGCTCGGTCTGCTTTTCGAGATGAATCACATTGCCCCCCGAGCGCGATCATCAACCTTCCCTTGCGGAACCCGCGTCCGGCACGGCACATCCGAATAGTTGTGACTATGGCGCCCACAAACCCCGGACACGTTCCCAGAGGACCTATGATCAAGTCAGAGGGGCTGCCCCTCACCCTTTTCCTTGCTGCCGCATTCATCTCGTTCTGCTTCTCGGTCTCCCTTTGGTTCTTCGTGAACAAGGACTACGGCGTCTTCGTGGGACTGTGGGTGCCGTCAATCCTGTCTCTGGGGAGCCTGATGCGGGCCCGGCGATGAGCATCGAGGCCATCATCGCGTTAGTGGGCGGCATTGTTTTCGCGCTCGTGATCTTCGCCATGCTGGAGCTGCTGCGGGAGCGGATGACGCGCTGACGCATACGAGGGGCTGGCCCAGCTCTCGTTAGGGTCGCGAGCGCATGCTGCCAGTGCCACTCCGGGGCGAGCGGACACGAGCGGCAGAAGTGCCGCCCCTTGCAATGGTAGGCCACCAGAGACTCCGCGCGGCCCGGCGCGCAGCCGCAGCGCGGCGAGTAATGATTTGCGCAGGCGAATGCCGAGCTCGAGCAAATCGCGTTGCTTCATCAGCAGCCTTCTTCGGCCTGTCGCCGCCGGGAGTGGATGCTGTTAGTCCGCCCATGAAAAATCGGCGGCTCCAGGCGGCGCTTGACTTCATCGAATCGTTCGCAGAGTTTCGTTCCGCTGCGCAGAGCGGGCGACTCGGGCCCGCACAGCGCGCGCTTTGAAACGCTACTCGACTCCGGAATCCACTTCCTTGCGACCGAACGCGGGCAGGGGCATGAGCGCATCGAGCAGCGTCCTCTTGATTCGAGAAGACATCAATTCCCTCCCGGCGAAAGAGGCGTTCCTGTTTCATTTTCTTGGCCCCGGCGAGGGATTCAAATTCGCCCGCCTTGAGCACTCCGCCGTCTCGAATGCCCCGGAGTCACCCATGGCACACGTGAAGTATCGTGCCTCGAAGGGGATGCCACCCGGACTGGTTCGGAATCCTCATGGTGAACCAACTCGTGGACGAAGTGCTGGGCAACGACGCCGAGAACGAAGCGTTGCGCATCAAGCGCTTCCCAAGACAGGCAGCACCCGCCAGTGACTCTTGATCCACCAGCAGAGCCTTCCGGCTGCGCTATCCGACGGACGTGAACCCAGACATGCAATTCCACCTCTCCCCCGAACTCGGCTACGTTGGAATTCTCTTCGCCCTCTTCGTCGTGCCGCGGGCGCTGCAGCGTTTCTCCGTCCCCTCGGCCATCACGAGCCTTGCACTCGGGGCCGCAGCCGGACTGGGGTTTGGGCTGTTTCAGCACGACACCACGCTTCACCTGCTTTCCGCGTTCGGCATCGTGGCGCTCTTTCTGTTCGCCGGGCTGGAGGTGGACACGGACGACCTGCGCACCAACGGCGGGGTGCTGATGCAGCACCTCATCGTGCGGTCGCTGATGCTGCTTGCTGTCGCCTGCGCGAGCGTGGTGTTTCTGCATCTCGACTTGCGCGTCGCCACGCTTCTCTCGTTGGCGCTCCTGACACCGTCCACGGGCTTCATCCTGGATTCCATCGGCCAGTTC
>JBKJOD010000229.1:0-7173 GCA_046593245.1 Phycisphaerales bacterium | reverse complement strand
GAGCATGAAGGCGTGATTGGGGACGCCGCTGCCGGAGTGGACGCCGCCGGAGTCGGATGCGCTGCACGTCTCAAACACACTGTTGGCGCGGTCCGGGTGGTTGCGGCAGGTGGGATCGAACATGTCCCGGATTGCGCCGCCAAATGCAGATGAACCTTCGGAGACGAGCCAGCGGACGCCATCAGGATGACTTGGGCGCGGCGAGCAGACGCTGCGGGCGTTGTTGGGAAAATCAAGGTCGGAGCCGCTGGGGGATGGGTTGGGCCAAGGTGTGCCGGAGGGCGCGCCGATCGCGGAGACGTTACCGTTGAAGAGGTCCACGCACTCGCCGAAGACATCGCTGAAACTCTCGTTGAGCTGGCCGGACTGGTTCTGGTAGATCAGACCGGCGGTGAAGCCGGTGAGGCCGTGCGTGAGTTCGTGGGCGACGACATCGTCGGTGACGACGCCAGCGCAAAACGCGGCCTGAGCGCCGTTGAAAAAAGCATTCGGGCAAGCTGCTGCTGTGCTGTTGACGGTGATGACGAGCGAGAAGCCGGCGTTGTTGATGCTGTCGCGGTTGAAGCCGCGTTGGAGGTAGTTGTAGTAATCGCCGGCGAAGTCATAGGCCTTGTCGATGTCGGCGGTGCCGGTGGGCGATGCGCCCTCGGCGCGGGCGAGTGTGCCGGGGAGGGCGGCGGCTGCGTTTCCGTCATAGATCTGCCGATCCAGCAGGGCTTCGAGGAGGGACCATTTGTCCAGTAGCTCGCCGGACTGCGCATCAATGAACGCGGCCTCGCGAAAGCCGAGGGCATCGCGGCCGATGTCGTTGAGAATGACTTGATACGCAAGACGTGGGCCGCCGCCGATGGGGTCGCCGTACCAACCGGGATCGACGATGACGAGCTTGATGGACTCGAGCGCGGCGCGGGCGCCTTCGGGAATCTCGCGGCGCATGGCCGCCTCCGCGCTCTTGGGGTCAACGGTTGGAAGGACGCTCATAGTGGGCTTGATGTCGTAGAAGCGGCCGTTGGCACCGAGCACCTCGCCGGTGGCGAGCTGGTGGACCTTGAGCACGCCGGTGTAGACCTCAACACCCTTGAACACTTGTTGGAAGGTGGTGTGCGCCTTGCCGAGCAGATCGGTTTCCACCTTCATCCATTGCAGTTCGGTGCCGGCATCGTGGAGACCGAACTGGGCGCCGTACTGATCAAAGAAGCGGAGGGCGGCGGCGCGGCTGACGCCGGGTTTGTCTGCGGGGATCGGAATGGTCGTGCCGGGCGCGGCAAAGACACCACTCACGGCGCCTTGGAAGCCGCTCTTGCGGATAAGAAGTGCATCCACGTTGCCGTTGGCGCCTTGATCCGCGAGCGTGGTGCCGCAGATGGAACCGGCGCAGGTGAGGAGACAGGCGACAAGGAATCGGTGATTCACGCGGATACTCCGGGAAGGCGAGAGCGATTGTGCATGACGGCTCGAGACGGGCACGAAGACGGAATGTCCGAGTATGCCTCGTTTCTTCCATACGGAGAGCGGATTCGTGCGGGTCCGAGGAAAATGTTTGGGTCGGGGAGATTGGGAAGGAAAAACCCCCGCGTGGGCGAGGGTTATTGCTGCGAAAATGAGTTGCAATCTTGTATTACTTGTTCTGCTCGCCGGTGTCGCCGGTGCCGGGGGTGGCAACGGGGCGATCGGTTGTTGGCTGAACGGGTTTGGCCGTGGTGTCGGGTGTGGGCGACGCGGCAGGGGTGGAGGTTGGGGCCGGAACGCCGGAGGAGTTACCAGGAACGATCTCGAGCTTTCCGGCGTTGAACTGGAGCTCATCCACGCGGAGGGGCGCGATGATGTTCAGTTGCAGTGCGGGATCGAGCTTGGACTCACCGAAGATACCGACGAGCTTCCCGAGCTTGGGCAGCAGGTCGATGCCATCGCGCGGGACGACGTAGCCGATGGTGCGCGTCGAGGAGAGGTCGGCGGACTCGATGCGATACATCATCGCCATGCCGCGCTTGCCGTCGTACACGGTGCTGGGCAATATGCGGCCGACGACGGTGTACACGGCTTGATGGTTCGCCTGGTCGATGGCGAGGCGGATCTGGTTCATCCGCTCATCGAGGGTGTCGGGAGCATTCAGTTTGCGGCGAGTCTCAAGGATTTCCTGGCGGAGCACGAGCGCGTTGCGCCGGTCAACCAGCGCCAGACGGAGGCGGCCGTCTTCGCCGGTCATGGGCATGGCGTCGAGCTTGCGGTTGAACTCGGCGATGACGGTCTGCACTTCGGCCTCGGACTCGGACTTCTGCATGGCGCGATCGAAGAGATCGCGGAGGATCGCGATGTCATCCACTCGCCGGGTGAGTTCGAGATTTGGCTTCGGCGGCGGAGGCGTGGTGCGCTCGCTGGTCATCGTGACGGTTGTGGTCTTGATCGGCGCGATATCGGGCTGCTTGATCTCGACGATTTCCTGCGTTGTCGGAGCGGCATCAGCTGGCTTGGATGCGTCGGTGGGTTTGGTGCTGTCGGCGGTTTTGACCGGTTCGGTCTTGGGTGCTTCGACCGGCTTGACGACGACAGGGCCGCCGGCTTTGGCGGCCTCATCCGCGCTGGCGGCGCGGGTCATGTCGGCACGCACGTAGCCCCGGGCCTGAGCGGGCGCGGGGACGAGGTATCCCTGCACGGTGCCGTCGGCGGCCTTGACGGATTCGACATCGCTGAAGAGCGTGCCGGCGTCAACGTCTTTATCCAGCAGCGGCCACCACGGTGCCGCGCCGCCCTCGTTGGCGGCCATCATCTTGGTGCCGCGGGTGAGTTTGAGTGTTTTCGTCGTGGCGTCGAAGGTGCCCTCGGCCTGGCCGACATACGCGCGGGTGCCTGCGGGATATGCGACGCGGAGCCAACCGCTGCCCTCGCCATCGACCTTGAGTGTCTGACCGGCCTTCAACATGCTGACTGCGTAAAAGTGGCCGCCATCGGCGCAGCGCATGGCGGTGTTGTCTTTGGCGACAACGACGTATTTGGTATTGATGGAGCGAACGTCGGCGTTGGCCTGGGCGGCGAGCGCGGCGAGCGAGACCACGCCCAGAAGCGGAGCTGCGCCGCGGATCATCGCTGCGGTGAACCAGAACATACCAACCCGAGCCATACCAACACGCTTGCTTCCAACCATGACTGCTGCACTCCGTTAAAGCGGCCACCCGCCACTGCGCAGATGGTACGCGAGCGAGGGCGACCGACCGACCCAACGCCCACGATCAGGGTGGAACCGGATGCGCAAGCGGGCCGAACCGCCGCTGTCGATGGCCTGACAATGACTTCCGACAAGATACCCACATTGGGGGAAGACGCTACCATCGTAAACACGGCTGCCGGACTGGCCTGCACATGGATGTGCGCCGCTGGCAGAGTTCGTCGCTTCCGGTCGTGGCCCGATGGCCGACGAGCGATATGTGCCTGCCATATATAGATGATCGTTGATTCATTGCCGCGCACCCGTACCCTGAGCATTCATGCCACATCGCCTGCGATTCACTGATTGGTCTCCTCGCCATGATGCGCGAGGACTTTCCGTTTGCCGCTCGGCCGCGGTCGTGCTGGGCGTGATCGGGCTTGTGCTGGCCGCAGGGTGTGCCTCGCCGCTGGATGACAAGCAGGACCACGACCTGCGCCGGAGCGTTCGCCAGAGCACGGAGCGTGAGATCGCGGAGGCGGTTCAGCTTCCGGAGATTCAGCAACTGCGGCGCGAGGATCGGACAAGCCAACTGCAACTGAAGCCGGAAATTCTGGCGCAGCTGGAGAAGATGGCAGGTCCGCAAAGCTATCTGGGGCAGAACTTGCCGCTGGGGCCGGATTTGTATGGCCGGCCGCAGAAGGTGGTGCGTCTGACGATGGAACGTGCCATCGTCGGCGCGGTGCAGCGAAACCTGAATGTGGAGTTTGCGCGGCTCGCACCGGCGATCAGCCAGCAGCAATACATAGCGGCGGACGCGGCGTTTGACTGGGTGGTGTTCACCAGCGCGCAGTACAACTCGACCAACTCCCCGCGGGCGGACAGCTCGTTCACATCGCTGACGGGCGTGACGACGGACGTGCGCGAGGTGGGGGACATTCAGGGCGGGCTGCGGAAGCCGCTGATTTCCGGCGGAACACTGACGTTTCAGACAGACTTCACGAACACGGCGGTGAAAACTCGCGGGATCACGACCTCGCCGAATCCCACGCGGGATGCGAACTTTGTGATCCAACTGGACCAGCCGCTGCTGCGCGGGTTTGGGTCTGATGTGGCACTGGCGCAGGTGCGATTGGCGCGCAACGCGGAGCTGGACGAGATCTCGCAGCTCAAGAGCACGCTGCTGACGAACATTGGCGAGACGGAAACAGCATATTGGAACCTGGTCAAGGCACGGGCGGATTTGCAGATTCTGCAGCGGCTGTTGCGCAACGGCGAGGATGTACTCGGGAAACTGCGTAGCCGCGACAAGTACGACGCGAAGCCATCGACGATCTCAAACGCAGCGGCGGCAGTGGAGGCGCGGGGCGCAGACATCATTCGGGCGCAGCGGGTGTTGCGTGACGCATCGGACAAACTGAAGGTGCTGATCAACGACCCGGAGTTTCCGGTTGGATCAGAAACACTGCTGCTTCCGGCGGACATGCCGGTGGATCAGGCGGTGCAGTTCTCGCTGGTGGACGCGGTCAACTCCGCGATCGCGAACCGGCCGGAGGTGCAGCGGGCGCTGCTCTCGCTGGACAACACCTCGATCCGGCAGGTGGTGGCGGACAACGGCCGGCTGCCCAGACTTGACCTGCGCGCACTCACGCGTTTCAACGGGCTGGGTGAGCATGTGGGCACGCCGTACAGCCAGATTGGTGAGGCGGAGTTTGTTGATTACCAGATCGGACTGAACTTCGAGCAGCCGCTGGGGAATCGCGCGGCCGAGGGGCTCTATCGGCAACGCGGCCTGGAACGCATCCAGGCGACCATCGCATATCGGAACACCATTCAGGGGATTGTGGCGGCGGTAAAGAACTCGCTGCGCGATCTGGCAACCAACTACACGCTGATCGCGGCGACGCACACCTCGCGAATTGCGGCGACCGAGGACTATCGCACGCTGCTGGCGGAAGAGGACACGATCCAGGGATTGACGCCCGAGTTTCTGAATCTGAAGCTGCAACGCCAGCAGGCACTGGCGGCTGCGGAGCAGTCGGAGGTTTCCGCGCTGGCGGATTACAACAACTCGATCGCGCAGCTGTACATCTCCACAGGGACCGCGCTGGAGCGGAACAAGATTCGCTTCACCGCGCCGCCAGCGCGGCTGGACCCACGCACCAGCAACCTGTTTCCGGATTTCCCACTTGAGCCGACACGCCCGACGGCCGACGACATTCGGCGGAAATGACGCAGCCGGAGAAGGGCGAGGGGCGGCGCGGTATGGCGACTTCCATTCCAGATATCTCCGCGGCGATCCAGCGGCTGCGCTCCGGCGGTGTTGTGGCGTTTCCCACCGAAACGGTGTACGGACTCGGCGCGGATGCACTCAATGAGCAGGCGGTGCGCCGGGTGTACGAACTGAAGGGGCGGCCGCGGATCAACCCGCTGATCGTGCATGTGAGCGGGCCGGAGATGGCGGCGCGGGTGGTCAGCGCGTGGACGGCGGACGCGGATGCGCTGGCAAGGATGTTCTGGCCCGGGCCGCTGACGATTGTGCTGCCACGGATGATGATCGCGGCAGTGAGCGCGGATGGGTCTGCGTTTGTGCTTCCTGATCTGGTCACGGCGGGTGGCGCGACGGTCGGGGTGCGCTGCCCGGATCATCCGGTGGCGCTCGCGCTGCTGTTTGGGCTGGGCTCGCCGCTGGTTGGGCCGAGCGCGAATCCGAGCGGGGGCATCTCCCCCACTCTTGCGTCGCATGTGTCCGAATCATTCAGCGCGGAAGACGTGCTGGTGCTGGAGGGCGGGGCGTGCCGCGCGGGGATTGAATCAACGGTGGTCTCGCTGGCGGGAGAGCGGCCGCGGATTCTGCGCCCGGGGTTGATCGGCGCGGGAGAGATTGCGGCGGTGATCGGGCGCCCGGTTGAAGAGGGGCCGCTGGCAGATTCACCGGGCGTGCCGTTGGCATCGCCGGGATTGCTGGCGCGACACTATGCGCCCAAAACGCCTGCGCGATTGGTTGATTTGAGTGTGATCGCCAGCGAGGTGGGCGCGATCGGATCAGCGGGCCGAATCGCCGCGGTGCTGACGCATCGGGCGTTTGAGGTGCGCCCGCCGCACCACATGCTGCTGCTGCCCAACGACGCGGAGGAGTATGCGTTTCACATGTATGCCGCGCTGCGCGAGGCGGATGGGCTGGGGGCGGATGTCATAGTGATCGCGCGGCCGCCACACGCGGATGGGGCATGGGGCGCGATTTTGGATCGGCTGACGCGGGCGACAACCGAGTGAAACGCTGAGGGCCCCGACGGATCAGCCCATGACACCGGGCAGGCCGAAGGCGCGACGCAGCGAACTGATCTGCCCGTGGTGCCATCCCTCGTGCCAAATGCACTTGTAGATAACGTCGAGCTTGTTTTTGGCAAAACCGATGGAGTTGTGAGCCGGGCCCAGTCCATCGGCATCGTTGAGCTTGGAGGCGACCTTGAGGATGCGCTCATACTGCTCATCATGGATGCGCCGCACATCCGCGTGTGAAGGGTAGTTTGCGGCGTTGTCCGTGGGCTTGGAGCCGAAGCCGAAGAGTTTGTCATACGGCTCGCCGATGGACGGAGATTTGCCGTCCAGCAACGACGCGAACCAGCCGTAGCCGGTGGCGAGATGGCCGATCTGCCAGATGAGGTGATTGTCGGTGGGCGATGGCTGCGCGTGCATCTGATGTTCCGGAAAGCCCGCGCAGAGCTTGCCTGTCATGTCGTGCGTCCACTTGAAGAGTTCAATGGCGCGGGCGACCTCGCCTCGCCCGCCGCCGGCCGTTGGGGAACCGGATTTGCGGCCGGCTTTTTTGACGGGTGTCTTGCGCAGGACCTTTTTGCCCGGCGTCCGCTTGCTCTTCTTCTTCGCCATGCTCGCGCTCCCTCGAATAGTGTGCGGGCGATGATATCAGTTTCGTGGCACGGACGTCCTGCCCATGAATCTGAAGCTGAACCAAGACGCTGCGGGCCACATGCCCGAATCACGGGCTTGGAAACACCTTTGCCGCGAAT
>JBKJOD010000038.1:0-7198 GCA_046593245.1 Phycisphaerales bacterium | reverse complement strand
GATTCTTCTTGCACCCTTGGTCCCCGATCCGGTACAACATGAACGGAATCTGCCGCGCATGACCACTACTTTCGGCATCGGAGCCCGACTTGCCCCTCGCACGCTACTGGCTGTGGGTTTTGCCACGGGAGTCGTCGCGTGCATGGCCCTCAATGCCATGGCGCAGATAAAAGTTCAGGTCGGGGCTAGGGGCAATATCGTCGAAGTTGTGGAGCCAGTGGAGCGCATCGAAGACCCGGCCAAACTCAAAGCAGAGTTCGACCGGCTCATCGAGGATCTCGCCGGCAACGACTTCACTGCTCGCCAGCACGCCAGCGAAAAACTCTACGCCAACGACCAGTTTGATCTGCCCATGCTGGAGTCCGCGCTCAAGCTCGACGGCCTCACGCTTGAGGCCCGCACCCGTGTGCTCGCCATTGCCCGCCAGCGTTTCTATCGCACTCCTCGTGCTGCCCTCGGTTTTCAGTTCGGGCTTGGCCCATTGCGAGACCGCATCGTCGTCGGGCAGACCTTCCCCAAGTTTGAGTCCGCGATCAAGCTGGAAGAGGGAGACATGTTCGTCTCCGCCGACGGCTTCAAGCTCGACGGCCCAGGTGCCAAAGTCCTGTTGCAGTCCATCATCATTTCCCACGAACCGGGCGAGGTGCTCAAGCTCACCATCCGCCGCGGCCCGCGCAAGCTCGACCTGGAGATCAAGCTCGGCAAGTTCGCCGACCTGGATCAGGGCGGCGGCGCACTGATGGAAGATCGCCTCGCCCGCGCCTGGCGCATCCGCTCGCAGGCCAAGCACGGCGCGGCCGCGGAACCGATCCGCATTCAAGGTGTCCGCTCCGCGCCATGGGGCGGCTCAGAGGATGCCGCGCAGCGCAAGGCCGAGCGAATCATGCAGCGCGAGTCCAACGAGGCCTCCCCCAGACTCGCCGGTGGCGGCATGCCCCGATTGCTCACCAATCCAGACGAATCACGATTCTTTGAGCCAGCCGTCCGCCAGCAGTTCATGGTCATCAACGGCCAAGCCCGCATGGCGAATGTCCCCTTCATCCGCGGCGGATTCTTTGGCGACATCGACCCGGACATGGGCCTGCTCCCGATGGATCCCAAGGTCGAGCGATCCCTCCTTCTCGAAGCTCGCATGTCGTATGACAAACGCATGGGCGGTATTGATCCAGCGACCCTCAAGCCCGACGACTCGCGCCGGCCGGACCTGCTGGAAGTGAAGAAGACGCGTGACCTGCTCAACAAGCAGCTCGAAGCGCTCGACGCCGAGGCCGACGAAGTGAAATCCGCCGCAAAGGATGGCGGCAAGCACTCCGCCGCGGATGCGAACCCGCCCGGCACACCCTGAGCATTGGTGTTCAGCATCGGATCATCGCGTCGCGATGTGCTCCAGTGCGCGAACCGCCCGCTCCATTTCCGGATGTTTCGCACGATCATGCGCCGCCAGCTTGATCGCCCGTTTCACCTTTTCCGGAAGCTTTGCCGCGCTGTCGGGCTTCAGGTCGCGACTGTCGCAGAGGTTGTCGTACACATCCGCGAGCTTCACCAGCCGCGCCCGCCAGTCACCCAGCGCAAGGCGATGGTCGTAGTCTCTCTCGCGTTCGTGCTCGGGCATGGCCATGTTCTTTGTCATGGCCGCGACTATGTCCGCCACCTCGCGTCCGAAGCGGGTGAGCAGGTCGTCGTAATCGGTGGTCGTGTCCTCGATGGTGTCGTGGAGCAGCCCGGCACAGATTGCGGCATCATCGTCACAGCCGAAGACGTGGCGAATCACCATGGCCACCCGAACGGGATGCGCAAAGTACGGCGTGAAGCCGTCCTTGCGAAGTTGATTGCGGTGCGCGTGCGCCGCGAACGTGGCCGCGGATTGCCAGAGGTGTGGGTTGAATGTGGTCATAGGGCACAGTAGCCCGGCCACATGTTCCAGGGGTGCACATATCCGTGCCACAGAAAGCACCCTGCTTCGAGCGGGCTTTCCGTGATGCTTGAGGCAGCGCACAATGGCGTGCAAATCCGTTACGAGCAGCCGAGCAGCCGAGCGGTGGGCGCGTGAGCGCGGGGGTCGGTGGATGCGCGGGGCGGACACGCCCCGGCTCACTTGGGGATCACCGAGCCACCGCACCGCCGCTGGCATCACCGAGGATGCGCAACTTCGTGGGTGCCGCGCCATGCTCGTCGAAGATCGCGATCTCGTTCTTGTCCGGCTTCAGCCACGAACGCGGCACGACATATCCGTGCTGCGGCGGTGCCTTCTTGCCCGACGAGGTCGCGACGTAGAACCGGCAGAGGTGCTTGCCGTTGATGTACAGCTGGCCCTTGGTCAGGCCCGCGCACTCGATCAGCAGCGGACCTTCACCTTCGCCAACGGTGAACGGCGCCTTCCACCAGCACGGCTCACCCGCGGCGTGCTTGGTGTTCTTGCCGAACTTTCCAGCGGCGGGCATCTCCCACTTGGCGAAGCTCCACTCCGCCTTGAGTGTGGCGCAGTCCGCTGCGTCGTAGAACTTAACGGCCTTGCCGAGTGCCTCGGCGGCCGCAGCCGTGCCGGACATCAGCGTGATCTGGATCGAGTTGTTGCCCTTGAGAAGGGTCTCGACCGGCAGCATGAACGGGCGCATCCCGCCCTGCTGGAAGTAGTGAACGGTCTTGCCGTTGAGCAGCACAAGCCCGTCGGAACGCTCCATATCCAGACCGTCCTCAAACACGCCAATCTCGATGATGACAGGGTTCTTGGAGCGATGCGGGAGTGTCCAGGTCAGCCGCTGCGCCTCGGTGCGATCATCGCGGTGCATCTTCCACAGTGGCGCGCGGAAGGCCAGCGGGTCGACCGGATCGGCGGGCTCGAGCTTGGGCTTGCCGACGCTGAGCTTCTCCACTTCCCACGCGTGGCCATAGATGCCCGTCAGTTCGCCCAGGTCCGCGCCGGAGCTGACGCGCCCGGCGTTCTCCGCCAGCGCGACGAGCATGTTGCTCCCCTTCTTCAGGTTGAGCTGGATGTTGGTCTCCCCGCCGCTGCCCACGCCAAGTTCGCCGGCGCGCTCTCCGTCGAGGGTCATGTGCAGATTGTGCCCGGCCTGCGGGAACATCAGGCGCGTCTTGCGGGCCGAGCCCGCCTGCAGCTTGATGCGATACCAGCCATAGCCGTATGGCGCGCCGAGCGCGACCAGGTCCGACGGTTTTGCGATCGCCGCGTACCGCGGGCTGGTGCCCGAGGCATAATCGCTCAGCGAGGCAAACTGCCAGTCGCCAATGCTGATACGAGAGTGCTTCTTCGCCGGTGCGTGCGGGTGTGTCACGCGATGCGGCGTGACCTTGCCCTCGGTATCGATATGCGTCCACGTCTTGGATTCTTCATCGAGAATCGGCTTGCCGGCGCGGTCGATGCCCGCGATGCCGAGATACACGCCCGTTTCGTCGAAAAAGATGCGATCCGCCTGTTCCTGGCTGGCGATCACCACGGTGATTCCCTCGTGCTCATGCACGATCGGGTTCTTGCCTTCGGGAACGGTGGTCTCCAGCGGCGAGCCGTTGATGGACATGGCACCGCGCGTGCCCGGTGCGCCGTAGCAGATGAACACCTTGCCGACTTGCGCCAGGGCGCAGAGATTGCAGTAGTCCAGATTGGCGCGCCCGGTGAGGCGTGTTTCCAACAGGCACCACACGACCGACTGATCGCCGAGCTCCACCGGCAGCGTTGAGCCATCCGGCAGCAGCAGGTTCATGGCATCGCGGGCGTTCTGGCCGTCATCATCACCGAAGACAAACACCACGCCACCCTGGCTGCCCACCGCGTGCAGCACCGCCACACGCGAGCCCGCGCCAACGCCGCCCTTTGTGGGCCGCGTTTCGGGCATGAGGGCGACTGGCTGACGAGCCGGATCCAGATGGCTCAGCACGCGGCTGAACCGCGAGGCAAACGTGCAGATGCGCCGCACCGCCGGATACTGCGCCGTCAGTTCGCCCGTCTCGTTGATGGGCGCGCCAGCGTCGGCGGAGGCGATGGGGAAACCGGCCGCGCCGCGCGAGGCATCGCGCCCCGCGCTGAAGCCGAAGTGCGTGCCGCCGTGAATCGGCCCGATGTTGAACTGCCCGCCCGCCGCGAGCACCTCCGCAAGCCGGCGCATCACCGCGCCGGGCTTCTTCGCCGGTGCCGCGGGCTCCCCCCAGATGTCATGGCTGCCGAGCTGGAAATCCACCACCATCCGCGGCTGCGCCGGACGAATCGCGCCAAGCTGGCGCAAGTGGCTGAGCAGGTCGTTGTACCCGGTCCAGCCGTCCACTTCGCCCTCAACACTCTGCCAGAGGTCATTGGAGTTGATCAGCGGCACGTTGAAGCCGGCCTCGCGCCAGTAGCGGTCCAGCTCGCCGAGATAGGTGTGCGCGAGATGGTCATCGCCACAGGTGAAGCCGCCCTCGTTGCGCAGCAGGATGATCGGCCCCGGATGGGCCGCTGGCGGCGTGCCCTTGGGCGTGGGTGCGTTCACTTGCAGATCGCGCAGTTGTCCGGCCAGCGCGGTGATATAGCGCGAGCACGCCTCAAGCAGCGGCTGATTCGCGGAGCGCAGCTTGAGCCCCTCGGTGTTCAGCAGCCACGGCGGCAAACCGCCCATGTCGTAGCCGCCATCAATGAACGGACCGGGACGGAGGATGCACCACATCCCGGCCGCCTGAATCAGCTTTACAAACTCTCGGATGTCGTTCTCGCCCGTGAAGTCAAACTGTCCGTGGCGCTGCTCGTGGCGCGACCAGACGATCGGCATCTCGATGCAGTTCAGCCCGGCCTGCTTGGCCTGGTGGATGCGGTCGGCCCAAAGGGCGCGGGGAACTCGTGCTGGATGGATCGATCCGGAGACCAGCCAGACCCGCCGCCCGTCGAGCAAGAAGGATTGCCCGTCGTAGGTGATAGAAGCCATGGGCGAGGGTCGCTCCTTTTCGGGATTTGGTAGGAGCTGATTCCATTCAGCCCGGTTCCCGGTATCGTCGGCAGTTCGGTGGGCTCGCACATCCGCCAAATCCGTTGGATGGGCGTGCGAGAGTGAGCCGCGATGATAGGAGCCGCTTTTTGGACTCGCAACGCCTTGGGGTGATCTGCGGTAAACTGGCGGCTATCTTCGCCCGGAGACCCCCAGTTGCGGCCCAAACTTCTTGACACTCCGATGAACACCGCCCTGATATGGGTGGGGTGTGTCGGATCAATAATAGTATTTTGTTCAGGATGCGGGTCTGATTTGCGCGACATTGATGCGAAGACTGATCAAGTGCTGCGCGAGAAAGTCGCCCTTGTGGGTGGTGGGGCGATTGCTCCGGAGCGCAACTGGCCCTCGCGGGTGGAAACACCTTCCAGCGGCCGATCGCTTGTGGAGATGAATCCTTCAACGACCAACCCGGCGGCGAAGGATTTGCAGTTCACCGTTGCTGATGAAAAACGCGACATCGCCGCGCGGCTGGCCCAGTACGAAGCCACCGACGACCCGACCGCCGGGCGATCCATGGGCCTTCCCGCCGTGCTGAATCAGGCGCAGCAGACGGCCCGCGAGCATCTGAACGCGGAGGAGGAGTACATCCTCGCCGCGATCCGGCTGCTGGTGGAGCGGCATCGATTCGACATCCAACTCTTCGGCTCCTCGGGTGTGACGTACAACAGCATTCACACCAATGGCAATCGTGATCTGGCACTGCACGTGGTGAACTCGCTGGCCGCCAAAAAGCAGTTGCCATTTGGCGGATCGCTGGCCGCGACCTGGATCTGGGACGCAGTGGAAAATCTCCGCGGCGTGGCGACCAGCCGCTACACGCAATCCTCGCGGCTGGTGCTGGAAGGCAACATCCCGCTGCTGCGTGGGTTCGGTGATGTGGCGCAGGAGGAGTTGATCCAGTCCGAGCGATCGACGATCTACGCAGCGCGGGACTTTGAGAGCTTTCGGCGCAACTTCCTCGTCGCGCTCGCCCGCGACTATTTCCAGCTGCTCCAGCAGCAGGATGGCATCGCCAGTCTGCGAAGGCAACTGGAGAGCTTGAAGGTGCTCGAGTCGCGCCAGCGATCTTGGTACAGCGCAGGACGCGTCCGCGAGTTTGAGGTGAATCTGGCGACCAACAACGTACTCTCGGCGCAGGCATCGCTCACCAACGCAATTGAGGGATACATCTTCGCGCTGGATCGTTTCAAGGTCCGGCTGGGGATCCCGGTGCGTGAGCCGGTGAAGATCGACCCCACCGATTTTTTCATCCCCGAGCCGGACACCACGCTGGACCGCGCGACCGACCTCGCGCTGGAATATCGACTGGACTTACAGAACCAACGCGACCGGCTGGACGACTCCCGGCGCGGCCTGAAGAACGCGCAGAACAACATTCTGCCGGACCTGAATCTCGGCGGCTCGATCACACTGCCCACCAAGGCAGGCGTACGCGAGGGCGGAAGCGTGTATGAGACCGACGATGCGCAGTACACCGCGACGGCGATGCTGAACCTGCCACTGGATCGCACCAACGAGCGACTCGCGCTGCGAACCGCGAGCATCGCGCTGGGCCGCGCCCAGCGCGACTACGACAAGTTCCGCGATGAACTGATCCTGGATGTCCGTCAGCGATCGCGCGAGATCGAGCGTGCGCGGCTGAACCTGCAACTCGCCGAGGAGCGCGTCAAAATCAACCTTCGTCGTAAAGAAGAGCAGGATCTGAAGCCCGATGAGGTGGACACCCAGCAGCAGGTGGATACCGCCAACGACATCCGCAACGCGGAGCGTGATCGAGACCAGGCCAAGGCCGATCTCCGCAACTCCGTGCTGGATTATCTCGTCGCCACCGGCCAGCTCCGCGTGCAGCGCAACGGACAGTTTGAGCCGCTGCCGGGTATGGAGCCCGCGAAGAAGTGATCACCGGTTCCATGCCACAGTTTGCCCGCTGCTCCGAGCGGGCGAACCGTGATGTGCGAAGCCAGTGCGTGGCATCCCACGACTCCCGCGCAGGTAGCCCCTCAGAACAGCGGCAACCCGTGACACATCGTGGCGGAGTCCAAAGCGACTCCACCGCGGCATCATTTGCGAGCTCTCACCACCGCAACCATCGCCCCTCGTGCTCGCTTGCCAGCTTCGCGTGCATCACATGGTCCTGCCACGCACCGTTGATCCGCAGCATCTTCTCCGCCAACCCCTCGCGCCGGAAGCCGCACTTCTCCGCGACCCGCAAGCTCGCGGTGTTC
>JBKJOD010000004.1:0-6077 GCA_046593245.1 Phycisphaerales bacterium | reverse complement strand
CCGCACATTCAGGACTACGCGGTGCGGCTGGTGCTCAGCACACACCCGAAGGGGCGATCATCGGCGGGCGAGTTCGCGACGCCGCTCGTCAATAAGTTCGTCCGCGTCGGCGGCTCGCCGCGTGCGGCGCAGGCGCTGGTGCTGGGGGCCAAGTGCCGGGCACTTCTGGATGGCCGCCCAGCGGTGAGCATCGACGACCTGAAGGAGATCGCCCCCGCCGCGCTGCGGCACCGGTTGATCCTGAACTTCGAGGCAGAGGCGGAGGGCGTGACGACGGACTCGGTGGTGGAGAACTGTTTGGCGACGGTGCCGGTGAGCGGCTCCTGATTGCATGCAGTACCCAGTCAGGGCAGCGGCCCGGGCCAAATCCAGCGGGGCCGCTGTCGCACTTGGCGAGTACCATCGGTATCGGATTGACCCCTCGCTCCACGGAGATCACACATGCCCCGCATCTATGCCCGCTCGATATTGCTCGCCGCGTCCGTCCTCGCGCTCGCTGGCATCACCGGCTGCTCCGGCAACAAGGAGACACCCGTGATGGTGGCGGACCTCCCCGCGGCCGTTCGCGCCACGCTGGACCGCGAGAGCGCGGGCGGCAAGGTGACCGAGGTTGAAAAGGAGATGAAGAAGGGGAAAACGATCTACAGCGCCGACGCGACCATCAACGGTGTGGCGTGGGATATCGCGATTGCTGAGGATGGCACGCTGATCTCCAAGGAGAAGGAATAAGCGTGCGGGCCGACGGCGCATCGCCGGGGGCGATTGATACAGCCGGGCGGATCGTCGAGAGCAAGCTCCCCGCGATCACGCTTGCCTTCTGGATCATGAAGATCGCGGCCACGACGCTGGGCGAGACGGCGGGCGATCTGCTCTCGATGACGCTGAGCGTCGGATATCTAGTCAGCACGATTATCCTGATGTCGGCCTTCGCGGTGCTGCTCGTCGGGCAGCTCATCGCAAAACGCTACCACCCGTTCCTGTACTGGGCAGTGATCCTCGCCACCAGCACTGCGGGGACGACGATGTCGGATTTCATGAACCGCACACTGGGCTTGGGGTATGCGACCGGGAGCGTGATCCTGTTCTCGACGCTGGTGGCGATCCTCATCGCGTGGAAGCTGGTAGAGAAGTCACTCTCGGTGAGCGAGGTCCGCTCGCGGCGGGCGGAGGTCTTCTACTGGGCGGCGATCCTCGTGTCGAACACGCTGGGAACGTCGCTGGGGGACTATCTCGCGGATGACTCGGGGCTGGGCTTCGGCGGGGGGGCCGCGCTGATCGGCGGGGTGATCGTGTTGATTGTCATGATCTACTTCGCGGCGCGGCGGCTGAAGGTCGAACGCGCGGGACTGAACGTGGCGCTCTTCTGGGGCGCGTTCGTGTTGACGCGGCCGTTTGGCGCGACGATGGGCGACCTTCTCACCAAGACGCGCGAGCAGGGCGGGCTGGGATTCGGGACGATCGGGTCGTCGATCGTGCTTGCGGTGGTGCTGGTGGCGGTAATTCTGTGGTCGATGTGGCGACCATCGACGCAAAAAACGAGGTGACGTGACGCGAGACAGTACGCCGGTGATCGGTTGGATCAGCGGCTGCGGCGACGCGCGACGGTGATGCTGGCAAGTCCGAGCAGCGCGGCCGCGCCAGGTGCCGGCAGCCGTGTGACGGAGAAGTCGTCAAACTGGATGATGTTCGCGCCGGTGGGAGACGCGGCGCGGGTCAAGATTCCGAAGCCGACGATGGTGGTGCCGACACCAGGCGAACCAAACTGTACGTGGTGCCAGAGGCCATCCGCGGTCACCGGAACGCCTCCGTAGGAGGGGCCGATTGTCCGTTCGATGAAGACGCTGAGATCGGGCGCGGGCTGCGAGGCTGGGACCAGATACCAGAAGGACATATTCGCGATGGCGGCCGAGTCGATCCCCGCGAAACGCTGCACGATCGAGGCATAGAAGGGATAGGTCGTGTTGTTGGTGAGGGCGGCGAAGTTGCCCGAGTGCGGCGCGGGCGTGGTGAACAGCGCGGAGGTTTCCTGGGGCGTCGGGGCGGCATAGCTCTCCCAGTGGTTCAGCGTGCCTTCCTCGAAGCCCGCGTTGAGCAGGACATTCTGGGCGTGCGCGGCGGCCGCGGCGAGAAGCGAGAGAGTGACGGCGTTGGCCCGAAGAGAAGGGGGAGATGCGTGCAACATAGTCGACGAGTTTCTTTTGGGCCACGGGGCGCTGAGGTGTAAAGACAATGACGGATCCCCACGGGCTCCGGCCCAGCACGAGATGAGAGGGGAGAGCGAATATATCGCTCGACGCGCGGAAGAGCCAGCCGTCCCGAAACAATCGGCGCGGAAAGGTCAAGCACGATCACCGATGGTCGCGTGTAAGCTGCATTATTGGCAAGCTGGGGAGGATTAGGCCGCCGTGCTGACGCGTCTGCGTGGGAACTGCACGGGCATCGCGTGCTGCGTTGAAACGTCGCCGTGGATGCTGATCTGGCTGACCCAGCCGCCGTAGCCGTTGCGTTTGACGCCGCTAGCTGCGTAGTCGGCGAGGAATGCGGAGCCGTTGACGAGATACGAGAAGTCGTGGTCGCCGGGGGGAAGCGCGGCGGCGGCGAGCGTGGTGCTCCACCAGCCCGTATGCTCACGCGTCATCCGCACGGGGCGGGTGCGCCAGTCGGTGAAGTCGCCAACGAGCTCGACGGTTGTCGCCTCGGGCAGGTAGACGCGGAAGGTGTGGCGGGAGTCGGCTTCGCGGATGACCATGGGCATTCTCTTCTTGAAAACGATGTGCGGCGGATCCAGCGGAAACGGCGGAGATGTCCGCCGCGTGTCGCCGGCGCGAGTGTTATCGGGGGCGTCGATGGGCGACTTGTGTGAAAGCGGCGGTCTGACTGAAGAATGGATGCAGAAAGTGGCGAGCGGGGTTCGGGCAGATCTGCGGAAACGCGGCGGCGGGGCGAAGATGTTGGGCGTGGTGCTGGCCGCAAGTGCTTTGATTGCTGGGGGATGCGCTGGATCAGGGGGGCCGGCTGGCAGCAAGGGGAAGGTGGTGGTGGACGGGGGAAAAGCAGGAGCAGTGGGGCGTCGCGAGCCGCTGCCGGGGGCGATTGTGGGGAACCCGGAGAAGGCGGGCTCGACGGCTGAGGTCGCCGCGAAAGATGGCGAGAGCCCTTCGGGCAAACCTGTGAGAGCGAGCGCGGGAGATGGGGTGAAAGCGAAGCAGGTTGGGAAGGAATCTACGATGCCCACAGGCGCGCCGGGGTCTGGGAGTGGCGGACTGCCGGCCACGGATGTGTTGGCGGGGAAGGTGAAGGCGGGCGGGTCGAGCGGTGTCCGCGCGGCGACACCAGCACAGGAAATGGTTGCGGCACCAAAGGCGCCGCCACTCGCCGACGCGCGAAACCCGGGAGGGGCGGTCGGAGAGATCGTGGTCGTTGCGGTGAAGCCGGGGGCAAGCGCGATGAAGGCGGGGACGATCCCGGCGAGGGTGGGGGAACAAGAGGTGGCCGCGCCGTTGTGGTTTGTGTATCCGGAGTTTGCGACGATGAGTTCGGGGGCAGGGACTCACGCGGATGCGGGAACCTCGTTGCGCGTGCGAGATTGGATCGGGACATCAGTGGTGTGGCGGACGAGCAGGGCGATTCCGAAGCAGGTGGATGGATCGTCGGGATTCTGGGTGGCGAGTGTGAGTGCGCCCGATGTTGAGGAAGGCGCGCGGGGTGTCGAGGTGGTGATCGACGGGCGGCAGGTCGCGGTATTTAGGGGGGGTGTGGAGAAGTTGCCGCGGGTGCGGCGCGTGGCGACGTCGGCGTTCGCGCGCGAGATGTTGGGCGGTCTAAGGCGCAGCCCGATGGTGCGTTGGCGGGCGCGGCTGGCAGCGGGGGAGCCACTGCTCGCGGAGCAGGCAGGCGATGCATTCGCGGACGCAACGCTGGAAGGATTGGCGCGAACCACGGAGCGCGAGTGGGCGGGTGTGCTGGCACGGCTCAATGAAGCGGATGCGGAACTGGCCTCGCGGTTCGCATCGCGACTCGCAGGTGTCGTGGATATTGGCGAGGGCGTGGAGATTCCCGTTTGGCCCGCGGATGCGAACAGCGGCGTGGCGATGGAATCACTGTTAGCTGATGTGCTGCGTGCGGGCGCGGATCGTGATCGTGTGGCGAGGATCGCGGAGGCGTGGCTTACCGCGCAGCCGGTGGGCGGCGCGGTGGTGATTGATGATGCCGCGGCGATCGACTTGCGATCAGGGTTGACGTTTCCGAGCGTGCTGCTGGCGAATCTCTCGGACCAGCCCGCGGCGGCGATGGCGTCGCGAGTTGAGACTGCCGATCCGGAGATGCTTCGTCTGGAACCGTTCGCGGCGGTGTTCGCGTCTGTCGGCGCGGCGGCAAAAGTGGAGGACGGTGGTGATCCGCGGCGGCGCACCGGGATGGAGGCGATGCGGGATGGCGTGGCGCAGCGCACGATGGCGGATGTGCGTGTTGGCGACTGGCGGGGCAAGCGCGCGGTGGTGGGGGAGATCGCGAAGATACGCCCTCCGGGAATGGACATCGGGCCGCTGCTTTCGGATTGGACGCAGCAGACGTTTCTAGCGGCGGCGATGGATGAAACTTCTCGCGGCGAGATGCAGATCAGTAGCTCGGTGAGCGGGTTCGGCGGGCGATTGAAGCCGGCGGACGATCAGGGGGGCGCGGCGGGGCCAGGGCGATGGCTCATCATGTTTGAGATCGTCCGGCCGACCGGCGGCAGTGATGGCGCGAAGAAAGAGGATCGCTCGGAACTGGTGCTGAGTTTCGGGCCGCGCGGTGGGACGGCTTCGCAGTCACTGCGCGTGCTCGCGGACGGTTCGCTCTTTGAGGTGCGGAACGGCCAGGCGATGGCGGCGGGGAACGCGACGATGAAGCGATCCGGCGATCGCACGTTCTACTGGGTTCCGGTGCCGAGCGCGGCGATCGAAGCGGGAAAGGTGTTGCGGGTCGGGTTGGTTCGGATCGACGAGAAGGGAAGACGCAGCGCGTGGCCCCGACCGATGCTGCCGTGGCAGACGGAGCCGGGGCGGATCGCGGTGGATTTGTCGTCGTGGTCGCCGGTCAAAGAATGAAGGATCCCCGGCGCGAGGTGTTGGGTCAGCCGGAGTGGGTCAGAACTTGAACTCGCCGCGCAGGCCGATGAACGGGGCAACTCGAGTCTTGTCGCCGGACAGCTCATCGCCGTTTTCGTTGAGGAACGTGAACTTCTGGTAGGCGATGACACCTCCGCTGAGCGCGACGCTGAACCGCGTCGACGGGGACCATTCGAGCGTGACGCCAACGGGGAGCCGGGTGTCCTGCACGATGCCGCGGGGAATGACGGCATCGTCATCGAGGCGGAAGTCGCGGGATTCGTACCGGCCAAAGATGGAAACATTGAACTCTTCGTTCACTTTCGCGGTCAGCCGAACCCCGAGCCCCTCGGTGGCGAGCGAGAGTTTCTCGTCGATCTTCCAGCGCACGCCCAGCAGTGGTGCAACGAACGCATCGTCTTCGAGGCGAGTTTTCACAAGAAGCCCGAAGGTGAGCGAGAGACTCTCGTTCACGCGGTATGTCGCGCCACCGTAGCCGCCGAAGGTGATGGACTTGCCCACATCCGCGCCGGACTCACCGGAGAACTCCACGATTGCGCCACCGAGCAGGGACCAATCCTCGTCGAGTCGATACGCGATGCCGGGACTGAGTCGTAGCGTGTACGCGTCGCGGATCGCCGCGGCGGAGGGAAGCGGAATGGCCGGGTCCTTGAAGCGATAAAAAGATGCTTCAAGATCCGCGTTCAGCAGCAGACGGGCGCGGTCGCCAAGCGGGCCGGAAGCGCCGAGCTCAATGCCGGCGCGTGCAACGCTCACGCGAGAGTTGCTGGAACGCAAGTCACCGGAAAAGGTGTATTCCCCGCGTGGCGAAAAAGAGAGCGACCACTCAGGGTCGCGTTCGGAACTTGATCGCTCGGCGGAGCCAACGGGTGCGGGTGATGATTCCCGCTCAGGGCCAGTCGCCCGCTCCGGAATCATCACCCGCACCCGTTGGCTCCGCCGAGCGATCAAGTTCCGAACGCGACCCTG
>JBKJOD010000446.1:0-4201 GCA_046593245.1 Phycisphaerales bacterium | reverse complement strand
GTACACCAGCATGTGCAGCCGCTTCCATGTGGACGCGGAAAGGTTCCTCAGCCAGAAATCATGGCTCGTCGCCGCGAGCAGAAACAGAATCACCAGCGCGCCCAGCCCGAGTATCTGGAACGGAAACGCCGCGAGCGACGTGTAGTTCGTGTTGCTCGTCAGCAGCGAGAGCAGTGGATTCATCACGCCGAAGCCGTGATAGTACCCAATCGTCACAACTCCATGCACCAGCGCGATCAGGAACGTCATCACCCCCAGATGCCGCCGGTTGAACAGCAGCGGCAGAAACCTCGCATCCAGCCGCGCCAGCGGCCCGATACACAGAATGATGTGCAGGAGAAGAATCGCACACGACCCAGTCGCCCGGATCAGCACGATCTCATCACTCGCCGACTCACGGCCCGTGAACAGCAGCTTCGTGGTGGCAAAGAACAGCCCGATATACAACATCGCTCCGCCCGCCGCCACAGCGTCATACACCCGCTTGTGGCTGCTCCACTGCACCCACGTATAGCCCACACTCATGGTGCGGCTCCGCCCGTTTGCTTCGCGGCCGATGCCGACGGCGCACCCTTCGCCCGCAAGCGTGCATCCGGCCGTGCCTGAAGTGCGAGCGCCAGCACGGTTGCCACCACAGGTGCCAGCACCAGCCACGCGATCAAGTGTTTCCGCCGCAGCGCCCGCGTCATGGATGCCGACTCCCACCCTGGCGATCAGATCGCATCCACCACACAAGCACGAGCGGCCACAGCGCCGCCGCCCCCGGCAGAATCACGAGCCGGAAGTGCCACGGCCCCCCCGCACCCCGAGCCGCATGGTCCACATGCTGCACCCCCTTGATGGCAAACGCACTCCCCACGACAACCCCCACCACGCCATACGCGGCCGCCGCGAAAAGAATGATGCTGGCGATCTCCATGCGGTGCTTGGATGCACAACGCCCGCAGAGGTTTCAGAAATCTTCCCCCGGGCCCGAGTCAATCGCCCCTACCCCCAGCATTCGCATGAGCTTTGCCGCGTGCCCCGTCAGCGTCAGCCGCGCCGGGTCTTCCGCGGTGTGGTGCAGCGCCATCAGTGTCGCATCATCATCCAGAGGCCCGGCTGGCGTGTGCAGAAGCACGCGGTCGTGCAACGCTCTGGCTACTTCCGCGCGCTCCACTCCGGAGAGAGACGCCGCAATCTCCAGCAGCCCCCGCTCTCCCAGTTGCCTGCCCGATGCATCCGCTGCCTCCATCAGCGCATCGGTGTACATCACCACGATGTCGCTCGGCTCCAGCCGGATCGCGAACTGCTCGTAGCTCGTCGGATCAATGATTCCCAGCGGCAGATTCGAGATGCCCACGGGCGTGCGCCCCGAATGCGCCGCGCCCAGAGCTCCCGGCGTGCCCGCATCCAGCAGCGTCCACGCGCCCGTCCGCGCCCGATACAGCAGCGGCCTCGGATGCCCCGCGTTGCACACGATCAGATGGTCCGTCGGTGCAAAGTACGTCGCAAGCAGCGCAGTCGCGAACTTCCCGCCGGTGTCGATGGCCGAGAACGCCTCGTTGAGCGCGACCGCAAACCGTGTCTGGTCGGCCGTATTGATGTGCTTCCGCATCAGCGTCCGGAGCGCCCGCGCCACTTGCGCGATCGTCTCTCCATGCCCCGCGATGTCCGCCAGCACGAATCGGGTGATCAGCCCCGCGGCGCAGCTGGAGATGTAGTACACATCCCCACCGCTGGCATCCCCCGCGTGGGGTGTGCAACAAATCCGCACGTGGTTGCCCGGTACCGAGAGGCACGCGTCAAACGCCGCGCTCCCGCCCCACACCTCCATGCACGCAATCGGTCGAGCCGCTGTCTCCACACTTCTGGTCGGGCTCGCGGCTTCGGACGCATCTGGCAACGCACCCGGAGGCATCACGATCCCTTCAGCCGCGCCGCACGAACGGCCCGAATCAGCGCATCGGGAATATCCCCGCACACGGCGGAGCCCTCATCGCGTGCCGCGGACTTGCCCAGCATGATTGTGGACTTGTACGTGTCCAGATAGTTCACACACGATGGACAAACCCCCATGTGCCGCTCAAACTCGTGCCGCTGTTCCTCGGTCAGGTCGCCATCCAGATACGCCATCACAAACTCCACCACCTCGCGGCATGTGATGTACGGCTTCCGCGCGCCGGCGCTCTCCGAAGTTGTGCCCGGTGGTTGCTGGCTCATGGTGCCTCCTGCTGCGAGAAGTGCGGATCAAGCAGCGTCCGAAGCGCCTGTCGCGCCCGGTGCAAACGCGTCTTGACAGCGTTGATGGTCATGTCCAGTGCTTCTGCCGTCTCTTCTGTGCTCAGTTGTTCGATATCGCGGAGCATCAGCACCACGCGGTACTGCTCCGGAAGCTCGTTGATCTTGGCTCGCACCAGATCTCGAACCTCCCGCTGTTCGATGCCGCCCGCGGCGTCTGGTTTCCACGCCACAGATTCGCGTGTCTGATGCCCATCCTCCGTGAACGTGGGCAGAAACTCATCGATCGACCGCTCCGGCCCCCCACGTCGCCGCTGCGACCGCAACTTCATCAGGCAGACATTCACCGTGATCCGGTGCAGCCACGTCGTCAGCAGCGAGCGCCCATCGAACTTGTCCAGTGACTTGAACGCGCTGAGAAACGCCTCCTGCACGGCGTCCTGTGCATCCTCCTCCCGGGTCAGCATCCGCCGCGCCACCGCCAGCATCCGCCCGGCCGCCACCTCCACAAGCTCATCAAACGCAGCATCGTCTCCCGCGCGCAGCCGAAGGATCAGGTTCGATTGAAACGCATCCGGCGTCGTTTCGGCGATTGGCAGACCCGTCATGGGAGTAACGATATTCCTGTGAGCGTCGCTGTCGTCCCACTCATTGAGCAGTTCGTTTCTGCGATGCCACCCGGCAAGGGTTGGTTTCGTCGACGCCCCGTTCCGCACACAAATACGAACATATCCCTGAGCCACTCGACTCGGATTCGCCATTCGGGGGGTATGAAGCTGCCCGGTCCGCTCGGTTCGGCCCGGTTGCGGGCCGCCAAGTCATTCACCGAAATGGGCCTGGCAGGAGTCGAACCTGCGACCTCACCCTTATCAGGGGTGCGCTCTAGCCACCTGAGCTACAAGCCCGCTGCTCGTGCATCGGCGTTTTGACGGCCGCGCCCGAGCTTGGGGGGACGAGTATATCCCCCACCCCCAACCACGGAAAGCCGCCCGCCCGCCCGTTCTTGGCAATTGCAAAGCCCTCATGAGAGCCCTCCGCGCAAGCGGAGGAATGCCCCTGACATGTCACAATTTGATCGCATGACCCGCCGATGTCCTCCCACTTCCCACAGCCCACAAAATCACTTCCCGCATTCTCCCCGCCTTCGGTACGCTGATCCCATGAACGCGCTCCACATGCTCATCTCCGCCGGCGGCCTGACCTGCCTCCTCGCCCTCGCGCCCGCCGCGATTGCTCAGTCCCCCGCCGCTGATCCGCCCTCACGCTCTGCGCCCAAACCAGCAGACACCAAGCCCGTCGAGCTCCCCAAAGAGCCCCTTCTCTCCGACGCCCGCCCGCCCAATGACCCCAAACGCATCGAAGAAGCCCTCGCCAAAGTCGTCGATCTCCTGCTCGCCAAGCAGGAGGACATGGAACATCCCGATGCCGCCGCGGACACCCGCGCCGAGTGGCCATACGAAGGTGTCGTCCGCGTGCAAGGGCTGGTCCCCATCGGCTATCGCATCGGCGGCACCGCCAACACCTGTATCTGCCTGCTCCGCATTTCCAAGTATTCCGAAGACCCCAAACGCCAGGCCGCCGTCGCCCGCGCCATCAACTTCATCTCCAAAGAGACCGCCCATCCGCTCATGTCCGCCGACGCCTGGGATGGCGGCTACGACGTCCGCGGCTGGGGATACACCTACGCCCTCGCGTTCTGCATGGAACTCAAAAACGCCAAGGCCATCCCCGCCGATCCGCCCGAACTCGCCAAGAACGTCGAGGACATCATCGCATGGTCCCTCGATGGTCTGAAGAAGACCGAGATCAAGGGCGTCGGCGGCTGGAACTATGCCCACTCCCCCGGCCGCGATTCCGCCTGCCCCTCCTCGCCCTTCATGACCGGTCCCACCCTGCAAGCACTCTTCGAGGCACGCAAGAACGGCTACGAGGTGGATGAGGGCATGATCACCCGCGCCCTCGATGCCCTCGAACGCTGCCG
>JBKJOD010000338.1:0-11540 GCA_046593245.1 Phycisphaerales bacterium | reverse complement strand
ACATCGAGCGTGCGCCACGCGAGCGGTTTCTTGGGGAAGCGAGCTGCCAGCGGGTCCAGGTGTTTCGGGAGCGCCACAAAGCAGCGGCCGGTGGCAAAGTCGAGCAGGCCAAAGATGTTCGATTCACCCGAAAAATTGGCGGCTTGCTCCATTGATCCGGCAAGCAGGTGAGAATCGCGCGCGACCTCCGTGATTGTGAGCGAATCGGCCGCTGCGGCGAGCAGGGCATCGATCGAGTAATCCTTCATCCCGCCAAGCACGCGGTGCGTCGGCCATATCGTCAGCCCCGGATCGGACATGCCGACGAGGACGAACATGGTTCGCCGTGCGGGATGATCCGGTCGGAGCGTCGAGCCCGCTTCCAGTTCGCGGAGATAGTTGAGTGCCGTGGTGTAGCGATGGTGGCCATCGGCAACAAACACATCCTCCCCCGCGAGTGCGGCCTCGTACGCCGAAATCGTCGCCACGTCGTTGATGGTCCATACCTCGTGGAACGTGCCATCCTCTGTGGTAGCCGTGCGATCGGGGGGCCGTGCGGACATCACGTCGCGCAGCAGATCGCGAGCGCGCCCATGCTCATCCGCGTGCAGACCGAAGATGGGCGAGAGCTGTGTCTGTGTCGCGCGCATGAGCGCGAGACGATCTTCCTTCGGGCCGCTGAACGTTTCTTCGTGGGCGAGCACTGCACCGCTGGGGCGGGGGCCGAACGGAACGGTGTCGAGCGTGCAGGCCATGCCCGCGCGCGAGCGGGTGTGCACCATTCCAGAGCCGTCGCGATGCTTCCATGTCTGGCGATACGCGAACATGACCGGCTTGGATGTCTGCGTGAGCGTTCCGTCAGTGCGGAGTTCGCGGAGGCGCTCCGCCGCCGCGGCGTACGCGCCTGGAGGGCCAAGTTCTTTCGCGGGCGTGTGCGGCAGGTCAATGGAGACGATGTTCCGCGGGTCTGTGGCGAGCAGGCGCTGCTTCCCCGCTATGTCGAGTACGTCATAGGGCGGCGCAATGAGCGCGGACTGATCGCGCGACGTGGTGTAGTGCAGGGCGTTGAAAGGGTGGACTGCAGGCATGTGAACAACGTAATTTCGGTCATTTTGCCACGACGCTTCATCGGTCAGCGACTGTTCGTCGGCATCGTGGGAGGATACGAACCATTGGTCATACGCTTGGCCATGAGCACGCCGAAAGCCCTCGTCATTCGCACCGCCGGCACGAACTGCGATCTGGAGATGTGCCGTGCGTTCGAGATGGCGGGCGCATCGGTGGACCTTCTCCATGTCGATCGCCTCATCGCCGAGCCCGCACGCATTGACGCTTTCGATCTCATCGGCTTTCCCGGCGGATTCAGCTACGGCGACGACATCGCATCCGGGCGTATTCTCGCCATGAAACTCCGTGAGAAGCTGTATACTGCATTGCGGGACGCCGCCAAACGTGGTTGCCCGATGATCGGCGCGTGCAACGGCTTTCAAGTGCTCGTGCAGGTCGGGCTGCTCCCTGGTCCCGCGGCGGGCACGGACTGGCCCGCGGATGCCGCGCCGGTGCAGACGACCTCGCTGAGCCATAACTCGGGCGGGCGCTTCATCGATAACTGGGTGCGCGTGAAGCCGGTCGCCGGTTCGCCCTGCCTGTGGACCCAGGGATTGGCCGAGGCATTCGCTGCAACCAGCGACGATGTCATGCGTCTCCCCATCGCCCACGGCGAAGGACGCTTCGTCACATCGAACAAGGAAGTCCTGCGCGACCTCTCGGCGAATGGCCAGATCGCACTCACCTATGTAGACAACCCCAATGGCAGCGAAGCCGACATCGCCGGAATCTGCGACCCCAGCGGCCGTATCTTCGGGCTCATGCCGCATCCGGAGCGATTCCTGGACTGGACGCGTCATCCATATTGGACGCGTCTGAACGAATCTGCCACCTCCGGCCCGACTCCCGGTTTGATGATGTTTCAGAATGCAGTGAAGGCCGCGATGGGGGCGGGGGTATAAGAGGAAGGTGTCGCCACCATGCCGATCCGCGTTGATGAACTCAAAGCGATCCGGCCCGGCGTGCTCATCGCGGAAAATCGGCCCTGCCGCGGGTGCAAGTACAACCTGCGCGGCCTGCTGGACACCGCTCTTTGCCCGGAGTGCGCCCGCCCGATTCGCAAGCACGATCTGCTGCGCTTCGCGGATCAGATGATGGATGCGCCGCCGAAGTGGGTGAGCATTTTCCGAACCGGCACAACGCTGCTCTGCATCGGCGGCTGGCTGATGGCGATGGGCTTGGTGGCGTGGGGCATCTTCGGCCACTTGGCGTGGCTCGCTGGCGCGCTCGCGGGGTCCATCGCGTGGTCGATCGGCACCGTGCTGGTGACGCGCCCGCGCCCCAAGACCAAACTCATGGAGATCGACCCGGTAAAGGAATGGGCCGCGTGGCGCATCTGGGCCCGCGGCAGCCAGCCCGGCTGGTGCATCGCGTTGATCGGGCTGATGATGATCCAGTGGCAAGGGTGGTACACGGCGCTAGCGATCGTGCCCGCGGCTACCTTTCTGCTCATCGGCGTGGTCGGCTGGTGGCCGCTGATGGTGATGCAGTCCAACTTGGCGTACTGGGCATCGGACTCGGAACTTTCGGACAAACTGCGGAACTGCTCGTGGGCCTCCGCTCTGGGCATGGGCATCGGCGCGGCGATGATGGGGATGGTGGGCGGCTTGAACGGAGGGATTTCCGCCCACCTTGCGATCGTGGGGTATTTCGCAACGGCAATGGTCCTTTCGATCTGGGTTCTCCTCGGTGTCTTCGCGCTGGGCTACACCCTGCTCGCCGTTTGGCAACTGGCGCGGCTGGGCGTATGGGTGACTCTTGCACAGACGAACGTGGCGATGCGAGATGAGCGGATGGCGGAGCGGGTGAGACGAGCGCGGGAGAGAGTGCAGACATAGCCGCGAGTCGCGTCGGTCAGTGGCGACCTGCCACAAAGAGTCAGGGGCGACCCGTTGCCCAAGAAACGGCCCAGCCGTTGCAAAACATCGTCACCGCCGCACTAAGTATTGCAACCGTTGTCGCTTCCCCGATGAGTCCACCCAATGACGAAGTGGGGAGGTCCATGGCCTTCTGCCGATTCCTGTAGTTCTTCCCGAGCACTATCCACCATAAGAAAATCAACCCGCCGTTCAGCAGACCAGCGGGAGGAACGAGAAAATACGCAACCGACGGAAATCCCCAATCGCCCCGGTTCGGTTCGCTCAAGGTTGCGAAGCACACTGTCAGGATTGCCGCGATGATGGCCGCCACACCGAAGAGCCAGCCAGTCGGAAACCGGCCGCTCGGCCTGCCAAACGCGCTGCGCCTGCCACACTCCGGACAGACTGCCGCAGAAGGTGTCGGACGATAATCGATGAGCGAGTTCAGGTCGTATCCGCAGTGATGGCAACGGAAATCGGGCATTTGATTGAGTGTACTAAGGGTGCGATCACGCATGCGGTACGGGCGTGACTGTACACGACAATGGCGATGAGCAAACGGAAGAAACGGTCTGGTGGGCCCGGCACGCCCGGTTGATCCCAACTTGTTGGAGGGTGCGAAACCCCCTATGATGTGCCCATGACACGCCTCATGGAAAAAGTGATCGAGCAGCTGCGATCCGTACCGGAAGGGCAGCAGGATGGCCTCGCGGAGTTTTTCCTGCACGAACTTGCAGAGGATGAGCGCTGGAGTAAGACCACCCAGCGTCACGCGGACAAGATCAAGGGCCTGGTTGATGAGGTGTTGAAGGATGATGCCGATGGCAAGTGCGAACCTCTGGACGCTGATCGCCTGTGATCTCCCGACTGCACCCGAAATTTCGGCGGGACTTTGAGCGACTCCCGGAGCAAATCCAAGAGCGAGCGCGTGAGGCATATCGTCACTTTGTCGCGGACTCAACCTATCCGGGCTTGCAGTTCAAGCGGCTCGAGAAAGAGGAGCCGCTCTGGTCCGTGCGGATAAATGACTCGTATCGAGCCGTTGGGGTTCGTACGAAGAACGATGAGATCATCTGGTTTTTTATCGGCACACACGCCGAATATGACAGATTGCTGCATGCTCGCTGACAACGCTTGCTTCCCCTACAATTGAGCGTGCATTCTCCGACCAAAGGCAAAGTGCTGGTAGCCATGAGTGGCGGCGTGGATTCCTCCGTCGCCGCCGCGCTGCTGGTGCGCGAGGGGTACGAGGTGGTGGGGGTTTTCATGCGGCTGGGTTCGCCGGGCGAGGCCTTGGACACACTGGAGCCCGGCGATGCAATCGCCGCGCCGGTCTGTGATCCGCGCAAGATCAAGATCGGTCATCAGGGCTGCTGCTCCATCAACGATGCGGCGGATGCGCGACTAGTCGCCGCCGAGCTCGGGGTGCCGTTTTATGTCGTGAACTTCAAGAAGGACTTCGGGCGGATCATTGACTATTTCGTGGATGAATATGCCGCGGGCCGGACACCGAATCCGTGCGTGCGCTGCAATGACTGGCTGAAGTTCGGCAAGCTGCACGAGTATGCGATGCAAATCGGTGCGGAGTCTGTCGCGAGCGGACACTACGCGCGAGTCGAGAATGGCCGCCTCTTACGCGGCATCGATCACACGAAAGATCAGTCCTACGTCCTCTTCGGCGCGCCGCGAGAGCGACTCTCTCGCATGTTGCTCCCCATCGGCGGATTCGAGAAAACTGAGGTCCGCGCCATGGCGCAGCGCTTCGGTCTGCCAACCTTCGACAAGCCGGACTCGCAGGAAATCTGCTTTGTCCCCGATAACGATTACGCCGGACTCGTCGAGCGTCGCCGCCCCGAACTCGCAAAGGCTGGATCGATCATTGATGGCGACGGCAAGGTGATCGGCGAGCACGGCGGGCAGCACAAGTTCACCATCGGCCAGCGCCGCGGCGTAGGCGTTGCGCTCGGGCACCCGATCTTCGTCGTCGGCCGCGATCCGGTGGCGAACACCGTGCGCGTCGGGCCGCGGGAAATGCTGCTCAATACGGGGTGCGAAGTGGGGGAGGCAAACTGGCTTGTGGATGAGTGCGATTTCGCCGACTGGAAACCTGTGCAGGCGAAGTATCGTTACAACACGCCGCCCGTGGCCGCGCGGGCGCGGCGGGCGGCGGATGGAGTGGCGGCCACACCCAGCAATCGACGGGGCCGTTTCGAGGTGGTGTTCGACGTGCCGCAGCAGTCCGTCGCGCCCGGCCAAGCGTTGGTGCTGTATGACGCGGCCGAGCCGGATGTCGTCGTGGGTGGCGGCTGGATTGAACGTACCGCTGCGACGCCGGTATCACCGGCATGAAGTTCTTCGTGATCGTGGTGCAAGGTGTTCTGGCCGCGGTGCTCTACGGCATCGTGCATGATCAGGTCACGATCCGCATCTGCCCTGAGTATTTCACGATCGCGCACCCGCACATTCTGAACACGCAGTCTCTCACCCTACTCGCCCTGGCTTGGGGTGTAATAGCCACATGGTGGGTGGGCTTGCCGCTGGGGATCATGATCGGATTGGCCGCGCGTGTGGGCGGGTTGCCAAAAATAGAACCGCGGCTGGCGTGGCGATGGATGATGTGTCTGCTGGTCGTGATGGGCGGGCTTGCGATGATCGTCGGCGGCACCGTTTGGGCACTTGAACTGGGTGGAAAACTCAGCGAACACTCCGTATGGCTTGCCGAACGCATCGAGCAACGGATGCACGATCGCTTTGTCGCCGCGTATTCCATGCACCTCTCGTCGTACGCGATCGGGTCATTCGGCGGGGTTGTATTGGCCGTTCGGGCCATCGTCTGGCGATACCACGCTGCCAAAGCCCTCGGCGGTTCGGAACCCAAGCCGCTGCCATAACACGCACTTCTGCGACCATCGTCAATCCATCGTCTGCGTCTTCGCGCTTCGATTGGGATTGATGACGTTCACGCTCTGCCCTGCCCTGTTGCTGGTGGAGAAGAACGTGTCGTGCACGCTCTGCTTGAGGAAGTCCGCGTGCCCATCGGTGAACGTGAAGTTGGCGCCATCCTTGCCGTGATTGTCCCGTGGCCCGTAGTAACCTGGGCGAGAGCCCGCCGCAGTGGCGTTGGGGGTCGAGGTCGCGCCCGTGCCCGCGCCATACCAAGCGTCAGTGCTGATGTCCGGCCCGATCGTCTCGTCGCCCCAGATCGGTGCCGGCTTCACCAGCACGGCCTCGTCGGTTTTCATCCCTGCGATGTACATATAGCTGATGTTGTACGACACCACATCATCCGAGTTTTTCGGTGCGTGCGGAATCTTGGTCCAACCCGCTGCGATAGCGGACGAAATCGTCGCCCCACGCGGCGTCACACGCCCATAGTACAAATCCTCTTTGTCCGATGGACAGTACAACGCACCGAACCCGCTGAGATACGCCGCGAGCAGCGCTTCTTTATTGCCGTCGGAATACGCGGCATCCGATGGGTTCCCGCTCAGGCCAGTGAATCCGTCGCCTGTCGCGAAGAATGAAGAATCACCGAACTGGTTGAGAGAAAACAGCCCGGCCACGCCGCCGTAGCGATAGACCTGATCCAGCGAAGGGTTCGTCTGCACGCCGGGCGGAATGGGGTACCAGTCTTTGCCGTCGTGCGCGTACATCGCCATCGCCAGTGAGATCTGATGGCAGTTGCTCCCACACGCCCCGAGGCGTGCGGCGTTCCGGGCCTTGCCAAGCGCGGGGAGCAGGATCCCAACCAATAGCGCGATAATCGCGATCACCACAAGCAGTTCGATCAGCGTGAACGCGCGGCGGGCGGTGGGAACGGTCATGGGGAGTTCCGAGGATGTAATGCGTTTCAGAACGTGGAAAACCACACCTGGGGTTCACTTGGGAGTCTGTGAACTGCCTCTTATTCTGCAATAAGTTCAGGATCTGTCAAGCTGGGCACTGGGCACTGGGGATAATTTGGGCACCTTTTTGGTTGGAATTCACTGAAAGCGTTTGCGGCATGAACTCCAGATGGGTCCAACGCCGTTTTCGCCCGAAGAAGGCGGCTAGAACCCGGATGAGGCCAAGATTGGCCATTTTATTGATACCCCGAAGTTTCCCTTGTGTTCTGAAAATGGGGGGATAGTTTCGTAGGCAGTGAAAGATTTTTTTGGGGCTGGACGGCGCGGCCGAACTCCCCATTACCGCTTGTCTTTTGAATGATTCTTGAGGAGATTTGCGATGCGTCGATTTGCCAATGCAGCGATGCTGGCCCTGCTTGCCGGCTCTTCGGTTGCCGTTGCGCAGCCAGTTGTGGATGGTCAGAAGGATGCTCTCTACGGAACGGCCAAGTGGCTGCAAACGGTTCCAACCAGTTTCGGTGACAATCGCAACGACCTGTGTGCGAGCGTGGGCAGCCGCGTTTCGTTTGCGATCAACAACATCAATGCTGCGGGCGTGGGCGGCGGTACTGGCGCGGCCGATCCCGCTGTCTCCGCACTCGTGACCACGGGCGTTGAGATCCGCATTCCCCTCTCCCAACTTGGCAATCCGACCGGCCCGATCCGCGTCGCCGGTGTCATCAACGGCGGCGGGAGCAACTACATCTCGAATCAGGTCATCGGCGGCTTCACCACGCCGCGCGGCAACTTGGGGGGCGACGGCGCAGGCAACTTCACCGGTGGTACAGCAGGGGTGGATTTCAGCAACGAAACGCAATGCCCCGGCCAGCAGTTCGTCACAATCCCATACTCGGCCGCGGCCGTCACCGCTCCCGCGTTGGACGGTACCGCGGATGCCGGCTTCTACGGTGCCATTCTCGGTACGCAGAACACGCAGACTGGCTTTGGTGATTCCAACCTCGCGCAGGTCGGGTACGCGAATGGTTCAGAGATCGACGGTGTCTACGGACGCATCGGCACGGCGAACGTCGGCGATGGCACGCAGGCATACTTGTTCCTGCTCATCGCGGGCAACGTTGAGAGCAACTTCAACCGGCTCAACCTCTTCATCGACACTGGCGCCGCGGGCGGTCAGCATGTGCTCATTGGGACCAACCCCAACGCAGACGGGCTGAACACGATGCAGGGCATGACGTTTGAGACCGGCTTTGCCGCGAACTATTACATGGACTTCCGCTGCGGCGGCGGCCCGTTCGGCATCTACGCCGATTTCGCCAAGCTCAATCCCAGTGGCGGCGGCGGCTATATCGGTGGCGGCGCCGAGGCCACGGCCATCATCGGAGCGGGCAGCAACTGCCCCCCTGATGTCGCGGTTGCGGTTGGTTCTGAGCTTGACGGGCTGTACTCGTACGTGGATCGCACGAACAACAAGTTGAATCTGTTGTTCACCGGCAACTTCAAGTCGGGCGATTTTATCACACTCTTCTTCGATGCCAACGGCAACCCAGCGGGCCAGGAGGGCCAGGATGTGATCCACGGCTCGGGCAGTGTGACGGCGCGTAACGTGCTGATCGGCATCGCTGATGGTGGAGCTGGCTCGCTCAATCGCTGCGGGTTCCTTGATGCGACCAATCCCGGTTTGACCTTCGACACCACCTTCTTCGCCGATTACTACCTCAACGCCCACATC
This sequence comes from Phycisphaerales bacterium, assembly GCA_046593245.1. GTDB lineage: Bacteria > Planctomycetota > Phycisphaerae > Phycisphaerales > UBA1924 > UBA4658. The sequence goes on along the minus strand of JBKJOD010000338.1, from coordinate 3,021 downwards.
GAGAACACCAACCGGCTCGCCAGCGATAGTGCGGTGCTCCGCAAGAACGGCCGGCTGGAGAACGGCCTCGGCAGCCCGCTGGACTTCGGTGTGTTTGTGGGCAAAGACATTCCCAACGTCGTTGGCTTTGACGGCACCAACTTCTGCTGCGACTACCCGGGCGGCATCCAGCGTCAGGATGGATTCACCACAGATATCTACTCGCACTACCCGGCCCGCGAGTCCAACCGCATGCTGCAGGGTTACCTTGACAGCAACGGCGGCAACTACCCGGCGACCGATGCCGTCTGGTCCGACTGGCTTGGCGTGCTACCGAATCAGGGCAACCCAGTTGCTCCGGCCAACCTGCTCCCGCGTGCGGGGCTGATCCGCGAGGCCGTGGACAACTCCAACGTGCTCGGTGTGACCGACACCAGCGGTGCCGGCGCGGCAACCGCGATCAAGGGCTTTGAGATGTCCATCGATCTGGGCGAGCTGGGCTACAGCCCGCGCAGCCGTATCCGCGTGGCGGGCTTCTTGAACGCCGACGGCTACACCGTTGCAAGCAATCAGGTGCTCGGCGCCGCGACCGGCGTTGCCAACCTCGGTGATCCGCGGCTGGTGAACTTCAACACATTCGGCGGAGACCAGTATGTGGTCGTCGCTTCCTGTGTTGCCGACTTCAACGAGAGCGGCGTGGTCTCCGTGCAGGATATCTTCGACTTCCTGAGCGCGTGGTTCGCGGGCGACCAGCGCGCCGACATCAACGGCGGCGGAATCTCCGTCACCGACATCTTCGATTTCCTCAGCATCTGGTTCGCCGGTCCTTGCCTCGGCGGGTGATTCAATGGCATGACATCTTCTGCAACGCATCGGCCGCCGGGAGCATCCTGGCGGCCGTTTTTCTTGGTGTGCGCGTGCCAGCCCGTCTTCGCGCCGTTGCGGCCCTGCTCTCTTCTTGTGAGTGTTCAACCACCCCGGCGGCCTTCGCTGCTCAGCTCCGAATGCGGTTCTTTCTTCATGATGAACAGATAGTTGAACCCGCGATCAAAGTAGTTCCCTTCCTCGGCGGCTTTGCTCCGGTTCCCCTGCGAAAGCTTCGCGTTGTGGCGTGCGACGGAGATGATGTCCACCGGCTTGAAACGATCACGCAGTATCGCGAAAAGCTCGAAGCCGATGGGCATGAAGGTGCCCGTTCCGGAGCCCGAATCTCCTAGAGTACGCTTCCGCCAGGAGTCGGAGACGTACAGCGCCATGTACCGCTTTGGGCGCAGGATGCGGTCGATCTCGGAGATCACCTGCGACATCGCCTTGTAGTACGCGCGCCCATGATCCGGACCGGTCGCATCGAGCTTGCCGATGCAGTTGGGATCATCCGAATAGTTGATGTGCGTGGAGTAGGGGGGATCGATGAACACAAAGTCTGCGGCACTGGCGGGTAGCGCGAGCTTGCGGGCATCCGACTGCCGGATGTCCTCGCGCCGCGGCACGAGATCGAAACCAATGCCGACGCGCTTCAAATCGGTACAGACATCCAGCGTTGTGCCACTGCCCACCATCGGATCAACGACCGTGTCTCCCTCGCGCGTGTAGCGCTGCAACAGTTGCCAGATCACCCACGACGGCGTCGCGCCGATGTACTCGCGGTCCCCCTGCATCGTGGAGACGAGTGTGCGTTTGCCCGATGGGCTGTCCTCAAACTGGTCGTAGTGCTGACTCGGATATTCCCAGAGCGTGGTGGTCTGGATGCACAGCGGCGGACGCTGGCCGGGCGTTTGCGCGATATCCGGGCGAGGAGGCCCGGATCGCCCGGCGGGGGAAGATCGTGGACGCATGCTCACTTGAGTGCCTCAAGCAACGCACGCTTGGACGATGCGAGATCCAGCCGCGACTTCGCGCCCGCGGCCCGCGCGTGGCCGCCGCCGCCAAGTTTCTGGCAGACCTGATTGACATCAATCGCGCCAGGACCTGGCTTGGATCGCAAAGAGTATTTCGTCAGCGGCGGTTCGCCCGGATTGACAGGATTCTCCGTCAGCACCGCGGCCACTTGCACACTCGACACCGTCAGCACCATGTCCGCGAAGCCCGAAGTGTCGTTGCGATCCGCTTTCGTGGTATCAAAGTCGCCGAGCGTAAGGGTCATCACAGCGGTGTCATCCGGTGCGCGGACCGAGTACAGCTCCAAGGTATTCAGTGCGCGCCCGAGCAACTGCCACCGGCCGACGACATCCTGCTGCTCGATCATTCCGTAGAGCTTGGTGTGCTCGACTCCGGCTTCCATCAAATCGGCCGCCAGCCGCAGCGTCGCGGGTGTGACGGACGAGTAACGAAACCAACCGGTGTCGGTCGCCATGCCGAGATAGAGCGGTTCGGCGATCTCGCGCGGCAGTTTCGCCGCAGATGCGAGATTGCAGAGCTTCACACACAGCGGCGCAACAACCTGCGTGGCCGAAGCGCACGAGGAGTCGATGATCCGCCGCGTCGCCGCCGCGCCGTCGCCGTGCAGATGGTGATCGAGAATGACATTGCGATCCGCGCGCGGCTCCAGCCACGGCCGCAACTCCGCAAGCTGCGTCCACGAGCCAGTATCCGCGATGATGCACAGGTCTGGATTCGGCGAACCAAACGGCTTGCCATCTGCGGGTGTGATCGGTTTTCCGGGGGTGAACTCGCGCAGCGGCGTGGAGCCAAACAGTGGCCGCATCCAGCGGGGGAGCGGACCGATGCACCAGACTTCCACGGGAATGTTCGCGTGTTTCAAAGCCCTCGCAACGGCGAGCGTCGAGCCCGCGGCATCACCATCGGGCTTGGCGTGTGTCGTGACGACCACCGAACTCGCCTTTCGCAGATCGGCCGCGATCTGATCGAATGTCGAGTTCGTGGACCACGGCACCGTTGCGGCGTGGCTGGAAGTAGTTGCTGCGGCCGTCGGCATGTTCACGCGAGAATCTCCTGCGGCACTGGCCGCGGGGCGGAGGATACCGACAAATGCTCCGTCGCGATGGAATGGCAACGCTGGCAGTCGCGCTCCATCTGTTCCAG
>JBKJOD010000378.1:0-4823 GCA_046593245.1 Phycisphaerales bacterium | reverse complement strand
CCTTCCAATCAGATTCCCGACCACGATAATCAGGTCGTGCGGATCCACCGGCTTGGGTACGTGGACTTGGAACCCACCCAGCAGCGCCTTGCGCGATTCGGCCTCGCCCGCGAAGGCGGTGAGGGCCACGGCCGGGAGCGAGCGGGCGGAGTGCCCCGCCGCGCGCACCTGCCGCAGTAGGTCGTAGCCGTCCTCACCGGGCATGGCGATGTCACTGACCAGCACATCGGGCGTTTCTACGGCGATCAACTCCAGCGCCTCGGGCACAGAGCCCGCGGTTGAAACCACGGCACCCGCGCTGGCCAGCACCTTGCCGACCAGACGGCGCGCATCGGGTTCATCGTCCACCACCAGCACACTCACGCCGTCGAGCCGCAATGGCGGGGGGCTCGTGACGTGTTCAGTAGCTCCATTCTCATGCTGAGCGTTCGGAGGAGTCGCACGCTCCCGGCCGTCGTATTCGTGGATCACAGATGGGGCGATCGCGTGGACGGGAAGATCGATGATGAACGTCGCGCCCTTGCCCTCTCCCTCGCTCTGCACGCTGATGGTCCCGCCGTGGGCTTCCACGATGTACTTGACGATGGAGAGGCCCAAGCCCAGGCCGCCGAACTTGCGGCGGGTGCTGCCGTCCGCCTGGCGGAAGCGATCGAAGACATAGGGAAGAAACGCGGGCGCGATCCCCATCCCGCTATCGGCAACGGTGATGCGAGTGACGGAGCGATCCGGCAGGGGCGGACGCGACAGCGTGACCGTGACCTTTCCGTTCCTGGGCGTAAACTTGACAGCGTTGTTCAGCAGGTTCCAGACGGTTTGCTGCATGCGCACCGGATCGCAATATCCCGCGCCTGATTCCGGGTCCAGGTCGAAAACCAGTTCGATGTTCTTGGCCTTGGCGGCCAGCCGCACGGTGTCCAGCGCGGCGCGGATGACTTCCGCGAGATCGCAGGGCTCGGCCTCGATGCTGACCTTGCCCGAGACAATGCGCGACATGTCCAGCACATCGTCGATGAGCTGCATCTGCACCTGGGTGTTGCGATCGATCACGTCGAGCCCCTCCCGCACATCTTCCTCCGTGCAGCTCGGCCTGCGCAGGATGCTCATCCACCCCACCATGGCGTTCAGGGGCGTCCGCAACTCGTGGCTGAGCGTGGCCAGGAAGACGTCTTTGGCCCGGTTGGCCGTCTCCATTTCCATGCGCGCCGCCTGCTCGTTGGCCATAAGTCCATCGCGCTCGCGGTCGAAGGCCTTGCGTTCGGTGATGTCCGTATGAACGCCGACCCATTCGCGGATTTTCCCTTCGGGGTCCATCACCGGCACGGCCCGAACCGAACACACCCGCCACTGGCCATCATGCCGGCGCAAGCGGTGTTCAAACTCAAAGGTCCGTCTTTCCGCGACGGCAAGTCTCCAGGCGTCGATAGACGGCTGCGCATCCTCGGGGTGCACGGCGTTCGACCAGCCGAAGCCCTGATAATCCTCCCTGCACTGGCCGGTGAACGCGGCCCAGGCGGACTGCTCGCCTTGCATCTGCCCATGGGCATTGTTGCTCCAGATGATGTCGCTCACCGCGTCGATGGCCGCGCGGAAGCGCTCCTCGCTCGTCCGCAGTGCCTCCTCCGCCTCCTTGCGTTCGGTCACATTACTCGCGGCGCCGAACCATTCGGTGATTTCACCCGCGGCATTCAGCAACGGGACCGCCCGCGAGAACGTCCAGCCCCACGTTTCATCCACCCGCCGGACCCGGTGTTCGAGCTCGAAGACGCCTTTGCCGCGGATCGCCTTCTCGACAGCCGCCGCGACCCGCGACTGGTCATCGGGGTGGATGTGTTTCGTAAGCCAGTCGCGGCGTGGGGCGTCGGAGCCATGGACGAAGTTCCGGCCGTCGAACGGGTGCGACACGCTCCAGTCCGCGCTCATGCGGTACACCACGTCGGAGCTCGCCGTCACCAGCGCGCGGAAACGCTCCTCGCTCTGGCGCATGGCCTCGGTAGCCCGCTGCACCTCCTCGATGTCGGTGGTGGTTCCGAACCATTGGATAATGTTGCCGTCGGCATCCTTGAGGGCCTCGGCCCGGGACAGGAAGGCCCGGAACATCCCGTCTTTGCCGCGCAGCGGAAAGACCATCTCGAAGGGCTTGCCGGTCGTCACCGAAGCCTTCCAGTTTTCGAGCACGGCGGGCAGCACCTTCGGGTCGATGACGCTCTGCCACCCCCACCCTTGCAGCTGCTCGGGGGTCGCGCCTGTGTATTCGTACCAACGCTTGTTGTACCACTGAACGGTGCCGTCGGCCGTGGCCATGGTCGCGAGCTGCGGCATCGCGTCGGCCATCGTCCGCAGTCGCCGCTCGTTCTGGCTCACCAGTTTGTTCAGGACCGCCGCCTCGTCCATCATCTCGTGCTGGTGCACGCCCGACACCAGCAGCGCCTCGTTGACCGCTGCGGCCACCTTGCGGAAGCGCGCGTGCTCGGTGGCGTCGGTCACTTGGATCATCACCCCCGCCGGTTTGTGGTCGTGCCCGAGGATCGCCCACGCCAAGTAGGACCAGTGCGTTCGCCCCTTGGCCGCCAGGATTCCGTCGGCCCACACGTCCGGCCCGTGCTCCTGCTCGTTGAGCGCCTCGGAGGTCCCGTTGGTGAAGACGCGGTGCAGCATTGCGGCGCAGGTGTTGCCCAACCCTTCGGGCACGGCCTCCTCGAACCGGCGGCCGAGCAGGTGCTGATCTTCCTTCCCAAGTAGCTGGCGAAAGGCCGGGTTGACGTAGCGCACCAGTCTCGTCAGGCCTTCAACTGCGACCATGGGCTGGGCCGACGCCTCGGCCAAGTACCGGCAGAGTTGCGGGAACTCCGGCGGGGGTTCCCAGACCGCAGGAGAAGCCGGGGGAGAAACCGGTTGGTCGGCGGAGGGAGCGGCGGGTTCTTTGGTATCGGCCATGCGGTGTTCACTTTGGCCAGCGTCCAGGCCCCTCTCATGCAGGCCGGTGACATCGTATCCCGCCCGCCCGGCATCATGCCCCGCCCGGGCATGCAACACCCCCACAAAGGCCATAAAACCGCCAGCTCAGACCCCGGAACTTATCGCCCGTGCCTTGGTCTCGCTCACCCGCGCGGCGAAGTTACACAGGTGCACCGGAGTCCCTCCCGTCTAGACGGGAGACTCTCTCATCTAGACGGGAGACTCTCTCATCTAGACGGGAGACCCTCTCGCCCATGCGAACGGCTTTTTCGCCCGGTCGTGAGGCTTGTCGGCCCGAGAACCCACCCGCTCCGCCGCCGCCTTGCTCATCGCCGCATCGATGGGGGAAGTGTCCCTGCGCCGTTACCGGCCCTTGCTCATGTCGGTCATGGTCCCCGCGATGCTCGCGAGCCCCCGGTCCCAGGGGCCGGGGATGCCGGTAGTCAGGCCCTTGTAGCCCTGCAAGCGGTCGCCGATCTTGACCCCCTTGGTGGTGATCTCGTACTCGCGCATGTCGATGCTGTGCTTGCCGCCGCGCATCTTGACGACCATCAACATCCGGCGGAGCTGGCCGTTAATGGAGACGTAGCGGAGGCGGATGATGTCATCCGAGAGGAAGGAGATGGCGAAGTTGGACAACCCCAAGGAGGTGAAGTCCTCCTCGATCTCGACCGTCGAGACGATGGTCACGCCCAGGCGCGTGAGCGCGCCGATCATGCGGTACAGCGACTCTCGGAAGTCCGTGCGGAAGCCGGGGGCCAGGGCCAGTTCGAAGCCCACCAAGGAGTCGATCACCAGCCGCTTGGCCTTGGTCCGCTTCACCGCCTGCACGATCTCGTGGACCGTCTCATCCACCGAGAGGTCCAGGGGCCGCAGGTAGATGATCTCGAGCGCGCCGTTCTTGACGGCCTTGTCCATGTTCATGCCCAGCCCGGCAGCGCGGATCAGATACTCCGTGGGCTGCTCCTCGAAGACGGCCACGATCCCCGGCTCGCCCTTCTTGAGGCCCTCGGCGATGAAGTGGGTCGCCAGGATCGACTTGCCCGCCCCCGAGGGGCCGCCCAGCAGCAGGCTGTGCGCGTAGGGGATGCCCCCGCCCATCATCTTGTCCAGTTCGGGGACGCCCGAGGCCAGCCGGCGCGTGCCCTTCTTCTTGTCCACCGACCCGGTGAGGCCGTAGGTCCGCGGAAAGGCCTGGATCCCGTTGGTTGTCATGCGGAAGGTGTGCAGGCCGGGGACCGACTCCTGGCCGCGGAGCTTCATGATCTGCATCTTGCGCACGATCGAGTTGCGCTCGATGGATTGATAGAGCCAGAAGAGCCCATCGGCCACGGTGAAGACCGGGTTGTCCTTGATTTCTGACTCGGCGTACTCGCCGATGAGGAACGTGGTCGCCTGCCAACTCGTGAGGTGCAGCGCCAGGCGCTGCACGAACCCCTGAAGTTCCACCTCGCCCCCGCCGTTGCCAGTCTGGGCCTTGCGGACCACGGTGCGGAACGAGTCCACGATGACCACGCCCGGGCTGACCGCCTCGACCTGCTTGACGATCTCGGCCAGCACCGCGTCCAGGTTCTTTTCGAGGACCAGGTCGCTCAGGTTGACGAAGCGGACGGCCTTGTTGAGCATGGCCTGGTTGAAGAAGGAGTACTGCTGCTGGTAGCGCAGCATCTTGATCGCCGGCTCGCCCAGCACGGTGAAGTAGAGAGCGGGCTTTTGGGGCGTCGCGTTGGCGAACATGATCTGGTGGGCCAGCGTGGTCTTGCCGCAGCCGGGTTGGCCGGCGATGAGGTTGAACGAAAATTCCGGCAAGCCGCCGCCCAGCACTTCATCGAGGCCGGGCACACCGGTAGGCAAGCGTTGGATCGCTA
>JBKJOD010000109.1:0-3293 GCA_046593245.1 Phycisphaerales bacterium | reverse complement strand
CTGCTCAGCCGCTCCGACACTCGCGCGTACGTCTCGTAGTGATCGCGCACCTGCGCCGCCGCGTCCGCTCGGGGCGACACGCCCCGGCTCGCCTCATCCGCATCGCACTCGAAGTGATTCAGAAACCCGTACGTCCGCAGCCCGACTTTGTACGCCGCGATCTTCGTCGTCTCCGTGCTCGCCAGCACCAGCGTCCCCGGCGCGGCCGTCTTCACTTCCTGCCCGCACATAAACATCTGCGGCGACCTCCACGGCACGCCCGCCATCATCGTCTCGGTCTGCCCCGGAACCGTCACATCCATCATCCTGAACCCCGCGTCCGGCACATCCTTCGGCCCCACCGTCCCGCCCAGCGCGTGTGCAATCAACTGCGCCCCCAGACAAATCCCCACGATCGGGAGCGCCGCCGCGTGCGCCTTGCGAATCAGCGCAGCCTCCTGCTGCATCCACGAATACCGCGCGATGTCCGTCACGTTCTGCTCACCACCCAGAATCACGATCCCGCGAATGCCATCCAGGTCCGTCGGCACGCCGCGATTGGCCGCGCTCACAGGCAGATCCGCCCGCCGGATGTCCAACCGATACCCGTCATCGCGCAAAACCGTTCCCAGTCGCCCCGGCCCACCATCCGCACTGTGCTGAAAAATGATGATCGACATGCCGCATGATACTCCCTGTCACTCCTTCCCCCGTGCCACTCTTGGTGCCACTGGTTCCCCCGCTGCTCTGAGCGGGCAACCAGTGCGGCCTGCAATCTCGACTCCCAACTTCCTTTCCTGCTACCTCTTCGCAGTCTTCTTGCCCTTCTTCTTCACCGCCTTCGGGCTCGACGCCTTCTTCCCCTCATGCACATGAATCATCCCCAGATATTCCTTGTACCGCCTCTTCAGTTCCGCCCCCTTCAGCGTCTTCAGCCGACCGAGCGAGAACTGCTCGATGTTGAAACTCGCCACCACCGTACCGTGCGCCAGCGCCCGCAGGATCTGCCCAAATGAGCCGGCTGATCCGCCCGCCGCGCCGCTGGCGATCGCGCCCATCATCCCGCCCGCGAACGTATCGCCAGCCCCCGTCGGATCGATCACCTTCTCCGCCGGATACGCCGGCAGCGCGCCCAGCCCATCCTCATGGATCAACAGCGCGCCGTGCTCACCCTTCTTCACCACCACAAACCGCGGCCCCATCTTCAAGATTTGCCGCGCCGCCGCCACCGGGTTGCGCATCCCGGTCATGAGTTCCGCTTCGTCGTAGTTCAGCACCAGCCCATCGATCATCCCGAGCAGCTTGTCCAGCTCCGGCCGCGCTACCTTGATCCACAAATCCATCGTGTCCGCGACCGCCAGCGTGTGCTTCGGGAACTGCGCCAGCATCCCCGCCTGCAACCCCGGGTGCATGTTCGCCAGGAAGACGAACTTGCTGTCCTGAAACTGCTTGGGCACCACCGGCGGCGCCTCCATCAGAATGTTCAGCTGCGTCTCCAGCGAGTCGCGATGGTCCATGTTGTCGTGATACTTCCCCGTCCACCGAAACGTCTTCGATCCCTTCCGCACTTCCAGCCCCGCCGTATCAATCCCCTTGAAGTGCGCCAGCGTCTTGTGATGCTCCGCCGGGAAGTCATCGCCGACCGCGGCCACCATCCTTACCGGTCCGTAATAACTCGCCGCGGCGGCAAAGTACGTACACGACCCGCCCAGCACGCTCTCGGCTGTGCCGGTGGGTGCGATGATCGAGTCGATGCCGACGGTTCCGGTCACAATGAGATTGGCCTTGGTTTTCATGGGGCCGAACATTAGCATGGCCACCGACATTCCTCCGCCTTCCGCACCGATTCGCCCTTTGAGGTACTCTCTGCACCCGGAGCCACCGCCACCCATGCACCCCGACGAGAGTCAGCAACTTCGACGGGCCATTCTCGGTGATGCCGACGCCCTCGCCGCGCTGCTGGAGCACCACGGCCCCGGTGTCATGTCCGGCCTCTCCATCGCCAGCAAGTGGCAGAGCATCGTCACGCCCGAAGATGTCATGCAGGTCACCTACCTCGAGGCCTTCATCCGCATCACCGACTTTGTCCCCTGCGCCCCCAGCGCGTTTCGCGCCTGGCTTGATCGCATCGCCGAGAACAACCTGCGCGATGCCATCAAAGAGCTCAGCCGCGCCAAGCGCCCGCAACCCGACAACCGCATCACTTCGCCCAACGATCAGTCCTATGTCGACCTCCTGCAAGGCATCGCCGGTCCCGGCGCAACGCCCAGCGGCCAGGTCGCCGTGAAGGAAGCTATCTCCCACGTCGAAGCCGCGCTGGCCACCATGCCTGAGGACTATGAGCGCGTCCTCCGCCTTCACGAGCTGCGTGGCCACTCCATCCGCGAAACCGCCGACCAGATCGGCCGGTCCGAGGGCGCCGTGAAGATGCTCCTCGCCCGCGCCCGCGATCGCCTCCGCGAGTCCCTCGGCTCCGCTTCCAGATTTTTCAGCAATGGCGCGTGACCGCCCCGCGCCGAAGTCGCTTGATTGGATGACGTTCAGGACGGTCGTATGAAGCACACCCACTCCGATCTCATCCAGTCCGCACGCAGGCAGATTCGCTCCGCGCGCACCGCGGACTTCGCCGCGCCTGATCTCATCCCCGGGTACGCCATCATCCGCGAGATCCACCGCGGCGGGCAGGGCGTTGTCTACCAAGCCGTGCAGACCGCGACGCAGCGACACGTCGCCATCAAGGTCATGCGAGATGGGCCGTTCGCGAGCGAGTCGGACATGTCGCGGTTTGAGCGCGAGGTGCAGACGCTGGCGCAACTGAGCCACCCCAACATCGTCACCATCCACGATCGCGGCGAAGCATCCGGCCTCCACTACTACGTCATGGACTACATCCGCGGCCGCCCGCTGGATGCCTATCTCGCCGCCGAGCGACCCACACTCCACGAAACACTCGATCTCATGGCCACCGTTTGCGACGCCGTGAACGCCGCACATCTTCGCGGCATCATCCACCGCGATCTCAAGCCCGGCAACATCCGCGTGGACGACACCGGCAAGCCCTTCGTCCTGGACTTCGGCCTCGCGAAGCGCACCTGGAGCCCGGAAGCCTCGCTCAACACCATCGACGGCCAGTTCGTCGGATCGCTGCCATGGTCATCGCCGGAGCAGGCGGGCGGGCGCTCGGCGCAGACTGACCTTCGCACCGATGTGTACTCGCTCGGCGTCGTGCTGTACCAATCGCTCACCGGCGCATTTCCCTACGACGTCAGCGGCTCCATGCCCGAAACGCTCGCGCAGATTCAGACCGCCGAACC
>JBKJOD010000193.1:0-2998 GCA_046593245.1 Phycisphaerales bacterium | reverse complement strand
GCGCACGGCCCCGCCTTCGACGCGCACGGATCCGAACACGCCCGCCGCCGCCGCCCGCGCGGCCACCGCGTCCAGCATGGCGGGGGGCAAAGGCGTCGAGTTGCTCGGAACGGGTGTGGTCATGCTGCGGCTCACGGTGGACATGGGCCGTGAGCATAGGTGCGTTCCTGGCGATTTCGGCCCTGGCTTACGCAATCCACGCCACCTTCGCACTCCACGGTCTACCCTTGCGCCCTTGACCTTGCACCCCTCGGCCCCGCCCCGCTTTGCAGCTTCGGGCGCGGCCACTTTGGCCGGACTTTACTATGCGGATCATGATGTTGGGGTGGGAGTTTCCACCCTTTATTGCCGGCGGTCTTGGCACCGCGTGCTACGGGCTCACCAAGGCCTTGGATCGCCTTGGGCATGAGGTGGTCTTTGTGCTGCCCAAGCCCGTGGATCGCTCGCACGCCTCGCACATCCGGCTGCTCTCGCCGGAGGCGATCCGCAATCTGCACTGGATTCCCCCCAAGCCCGCGGGCGCACAGCCCGCGCATGCACAGGGTGGCACTGGCAGCTTGCTGCCAGTGGCGAACACTGGGGACGCACTGACCGCCGAGCACTACACCATGCCCGGCTTTGCGCATGCGTCCTTCCGCGGCATCCCATCACCCATCACCTCTCCCTATCGCTCCTTCCAGCCCGGTGCGAGTGGTGGCATGTTTGGCATCTCCGGTGTCGGCGCGGGCGGTGGGGGTGGCGGCGGACAGCACGACTTCCCTGATGGTCCCGAAGGGCTTCCGCGCTTCGCGCACGCTCCGGACACGCACGCCATTAACGTCGCGATGGGCGGTGAGTCCACGCACGCCCGCGGCGCGTGGAACAACGGCGGTGGTTCCGGTCATGGCGGCGCGGGATACGACGGCGACATGCTCACCAACGCGGAGCGCTACGCCCGTCTCTGCGTCGCGCTCTCGCGCAACGAGCGCTTCGATTGCGTGCACGCGCACGACTGGATGACCTTCCCCGCCGGGATCGCCCTCGCGGCGGTTTCCGGGAAGCCGCTGGTGGTCCACGTCCACTCCACGGAGTTTGATCGCTCCGGCGAGCACATCGACCAGCGGGTGTACAACATCGAGCGGCGCGGCATGCACGCTGCGGCCCGCGTCGTCTGCGTCTCCAACCTCACGCAGTCCATCTGCGTCCGCCGCTACGGCGTGGACCCGAAGAAGACGGATGTGGTGTACAACGGGATCGACAACGACACCGTGCAGCCGCACGCGGAGGACGGCGCGGACCGGATTGAAAGCAAAGACCGCATCGTCCTGTTCCTGGGCCGCATCACGATGCAAAAGGGTCCGGAGTATTTCGTGCGCTCGGCCAAGCGAGTGCTGGAAAAGGTCCCGGATGTCAAGTTCGTGGTCGCCGGTTCGGGCGACATGGCCGTCCGCATGATCGAGGAGGCGGCCCATCTGGGCATCGGCCACCGCGTGCTGTTCACCGGCTTCCTGCGCGGCCGCGATGTCGATCGCGTCTTCCGCATGGCGGATGTGTACGTCATGCCCAGCGTGAGCGAGCCCTTCGGGATCGCTCCCTTAGAGGCCATGCGCAACGATGTCCCCGTCATCATCTCCAAGCAGTCGGGCGTGAGCGAGGTGCTCACGCACGCGCTGAAGGTGGACTTCTGGGACATCGACGAGATGGCCAACAAGATCGTCGCCGTCCTCCGCCACCCGCCGCTGGGGCAGACGCTCCGGGAGCACGGCAGCTTCGAGCTGCGGAAACTCACCTGGGACGGCGCGGCCCAGAAGTGCGTGCAGGCGTATGGGAAGGCGATTGCGATGTCGCAGGGATCACTGGCGACGGTGTGAGCGCGGCAAGAGCCCGATGCGTCGGCGAGCGGGACCATGTCTCGTGTGCGAGAATGCAGGAAGGGGTTCCGCAAGGCCTCCACCCCTTCCCGCACGCATCCCGGCGAGAAAGCCATCTCACTGACGCCCAGACGTGTGCCGAGGCCAGCCACTTTGCAGCGTTACCTCCCATTCCCCGGCCACATCCTCGCCCCACTCTTCCTCGCGCGACATATCCACCATGAACCGAAGGAATCGGCCCACACACACGCGTTGTCGTTCGTTCAACAGACTATGCACTCTTGTCGTCGGCGCGCTGGACTCGCTGCCTCTGTGCTCCAACCAGAAACGCAGCGGAAAGCCGTGGCCGCCGATCATCATGCAACGCTTCATGCTTGGCGGCAGGTAATAGCGGAACCCAATCGGATCAAGGAAGCACCAGTTCATCCCCAACTCGTAATCCCATGTCTTGTCGTTGACGAGTTCGCTCCAATGCAGGTCCTTGTCGCTTTGACGTGCTTCCAATCGTTCAGACTCGCTATAGCGGTCGTCGATTGCTTCCGCTTCGCTCCACGACACGCCCCCGTCGCGGTTCACATCCGCGAACGCCGCATCGATCTCCGCCAGCAACGCCGCCTGCTCGCGCAACAGTTGTTCGGAAAGAACGCCCATTGCCAATGATATGGAGCCATCCTCCCGCGCCTGCGTTCGTGCCCTTCCCACCCACCGCCACTCCACCTCCTCACCCCGCACGGACGGACTCTGAGAGGGGCAGCTCGGCGCGAGGCGGGCGCACCGGCTCGCCGCGCGGCCGGAGCGGCTCTGCCTTTGTCTTCGCTTTTCGCACGCAGTGCGCACGAACGTTGCCGGTGGTGAAGCGAGGCCGAGCTTTGGCGGCCTCGCAAACCACCGGAGAGCAGCACCCCCATCCCTCTTCTTTTCTTTGTCTCCCCGCCCAGCGGGCGGACGAAGCCTGCGTCAATCAAAGAGGTCCTTCGGATCACCCTCCCATCCCGAGTCCCTGAACATCTGCACATACTCCGCCTCAAACTTCCTAACAGCGTGGTGCTTCTTCTGAGTCTTGATGTAATCTGCAATCTTTTCCACATTCGGCTTGCTCACCGTGAACCCCCCATACCCCTCCTGCCACGCAAACTCACCCAGACCGG
>JBKJOD010000160.1:0-11054 GCA_046593245.1 Phycisphaerales bacterium | reverse complement strand
AAGTGAGTGGGAAAAATCGTGAAAATCAGCGAGGGGCGTGCGGGCGGTTTCGTGAATGTATCCGACTGACGGCCTCCATGACAAAGCGACGAGTTTGGTCATCGACACACGGGAGGAGTAGAACGAGGCGATCGCAGATTCTTGGCCGCAAGACGCACGTCGCCTATACAGAACAATCATCAGAGTACCCAGTTTTTACAGGAACAGGATGATGGACACCCGAAATGCCATCGTTTCCTCGGTATTCGTTTCTCACACTTGCGGTATATACCGTCTCCTGCACGCTGTGTGGAGCGACCAAACAGATCGTCCAAACCTCGAGGGCGGGTGAGTAAATGGGCGAGTCGATTGCGTGCGCGCGAATGAGTAGCGACTGATCCGCAGGGCGACCAGCAAGAAGTGGCCCAGCGAGGACAAGCCGTGCTCCCAAGGTTCCGTGTTGCACCAACCGCTGTTGTCAGCTATGGGCAGCCGGCAAACCAGGCGGCGAGGAAGTCGAAGATGTCCTGAACCGTTACGCCGTTGGCACCGTTGACGTCCGCGCGGGGATCGCCCGCGAACCAGGCATTGAGGAAGTCGAAGATGTCCTGGACGTTGATACCGCCCTGTCCGTTGAAGTCGGCGGTGCAGGTGTTGACGTAGTCGAAGACATAGAGGTAGTAGTCGTAAAAGTCTGCGACAATGAGGCGATTGTGGGAGGCATCCCAGGCGAAGTCGTAGAAGGCGTTGTTGGCTGGAAGGAAATCGGGCAGGGGCGTGGTGGAGTTGCTGATGGTGACGTTCGCGGGCATGCCCTGCATGTTGACGAACTTCACGACGCTGGAGAAGGGCTGGCCCAAGCTGCCTGAGGCGCGGCTGTTGTAGACAATGCGGTCGCCGCCGGGAAAGCCGTTCAGGATCTTGACGTTCTGACCGACCTGAAACGGAGCATCGCCGCCCTCGATATAAATCTGGCCAACGAAGTTCTGGCTGTTGTTGGGTCGCGTGCCGATGACGACATCGTTGTTCACTCGCGCGACCATGGTGCCGTTGGTCGGGTGGATATCGATGTCGCGCCACTGGAGGCCGGTGACGCCGGGGAAGTCCATCCGCAGGTTGTTGCCGGCACCGTCGTATTGATACACGAGTTCGCCGGCCAGAAGACTGGGGCGGGTGGGATCCAAGCCGAACGGGCCGTTCTGACCAGGGACCATCATCGCAGGAAGGGCGGTGGTCACGGACTGACCGAGACTATTGGTGTAGGTGTATCCGGCGCCATTGAAACCGGCATCCCACGCCGGAGTACACTGGGCCGCGAGGGTGCCTGCGGCGGATTCGGCGAGGAGAACGGGAGTGGGTCCGGAGACGTTGTAAATCCGCACCTGACCGGCAGCAAACGGGTTGTACGAGTCGTAACCGATGATGAGCCCGGAGCCCGGGCGATAAGACATGCCCGTGAAGCCGTAGAACGGAGGCATGGTGAATCCTGCGCCGGGAACGACGCTGAAGTTGAGCGTGTTCATGTAGTCGGTGAGCTTGACCACCTGGGCGTCAATGGTGGAGCCGCTGTTGTTGTAGCCGGCGATGTACACGTCGTTTCCGACGACCTCGATGCATGAGGGATTGGTGCCGATACGCAGCGGGTTGGGCACGCCGGGAGAGCTTTCCGCGACGACGATGTCAAAGAGATCGATGCGATTGACGCATCGGAGTTCCTGAGCATGGGCAGCACCGATCGAAGCAAACAGTGCTGCGGCGGCGATCACGGTGGTCCTTGTCATGGCTGGCTCCGGAAGACACGGATGGGGAAGCGATTGATTATTCTATAATATCAAAAGATCCCTGAAATGCCATGAGATTGGACCTTTCCTTGAAAAAGTTCTCCGGCGCTCTCACCGGTCTGCACCCGGAGGCGTGCGCGGGCCTGGATGTGAGGGGCGGTGCTCCTGCGTGTGCGAGAGCCCCGGCTACGTTGATACGATGGCTCCGAGGCCTGGGTCCTGTGTGGCACGCGAACCGCCCAGACGCTCCCCATCCTCGGATTTCACGGCCTGCAGAAGTTCGGTATCTCCAGCATTTGCAGGCACATGGGCCCCGTGGCGGAACGGCAGACGCAGCGGACTTAAAATCCGCAGCTCGGAAACGGGCGTGTGGGTTCGACTCCCACCGGGGCCATTGTGTTTGCGGAACCAGTTTTGTGCTCGCCGCGGCCTTCCCTGACTTTTTCCAGGTTCATGCAAAGATCGACTTCATCCCCATCGCCCGGCGCAGGTCGGATACTTGGCCGCAGTGCTGGCCGTTGTGGAACGCCATGCGGAGGCCGCTGGCCCAGATGGGAATCTGGATCTGGCCCCACTGGATCATGGTGTCGAGTTTTTCTTCCGGAAGGGCGCGGATGATCTGCGCGGAGCGGTGGCACGCGCCGTCGAAGATGTCCACGCAGCGGACGAAGCGCGGGTAGATGGCAGGGTTGTCTATGGGGGAGGATTGGAATGCGACGGTCTCGGTGTCGTAGCGTGTTGGCGCGGCGATGGTGTTTCCCGGTGAGCCCGCTGCGCTCTTGCCAGCGCGGGGCTGATGGGCCGTCTTACCGATCAGGTCCGCGGGCGGCGCGTAAAAGTCGCTCTCGGGGAGCGGCTCGCGGTTGATGCGCTCCACGCCGCGGTGCAGCGTGAGGGCGCAGTGGCCCAGGCACCAGGCGACGTGGTTGGGCAGGTCCGGCGTCTGGCGTGTGTGGTTGCTGTCGTCGAAGCCGACAAGATACCGGTGGAAGAGGACGCGGCTGGCGAGAATGGCCTCCGCGATCGTGTCACGTCTTGTCATGCTCATGCGTCGTTCCGCGCCTCATGCAAATCGTCATGCTCCGTACACAGCGAAGAGCATATGTGCCTGCCGCGATGGATTTCGCATTTCGTTGCACGTGAGCAAGCGATCGGTAGAGGAACCTTGCTCGTCGGTGAGCGTGTCCTCAGCCCAGCATTACTGCGGCTTGGGGACCAGCGCGGCCTTGCTCAGGCGCGCGGCGGATTCCTCGTCGCCCACTGTGATTCGGATGCGTTTGCCGCCGAGGAGCCGCGCCCCGTCGCGGATGATGAAACGCTTGTACGCGGTCTGCGCCGGCGGGAGCGCGCTGATCTGGAGTTGCTGGCTGGGCGTTTCCGGCGCGGCGAGATCCAGCCGGAGCGTGCGCGGGCGCGTGTCGCGATTGGTGACGGCCGCTGTGACGATGACATCCGGGCCATCCGGTGAGGGGCCCAGGTGTACATCGGGAATGAGTTCGAGCTCGGGCAGACCGACCTCGATGCTGGTGGTGGTGCGAATGGATGGGTACTGACGATCCGCCAGTACTCTGGCGACCATGACCATGTCCTTCACGCCCGCGAGCTGGCCGGGGCCGAAGGTGAGTTGCAACGGGAGCGATGTGGTCTGGCCGGGGGCGATGGCGAAGTCGATGACGTTGGGGGAGATGGTCCAGGACATGCCGCGCGAGTTGATCGCGTTGTCGGGCTCTTTGAGTTGAATCTGCCCGGTGATGCGGATCGGCCAGGGGTTGGTCATCTCGATCCGCATGTCGTGCTCGGCGACGACGGCGGGGATAAACGTGGGCGTGAGCTTGAAGGATGAGGTGAACTGCGCGAGGTAGGGATCAACGCCCTCGATGAACACGGGCGAATCGGTGAGCGGCACGCGGACCTGCGCTGTGGCCTTTCCGCCACTGCCGCTGAGCCCCACGCGTGTGGAGTTGCCGAAGACGTCGATGACATCCACGCCATCGCGAGCGGGGTAGACATCCACCCAGGCGCGGTCCGGTTCGGCACCATCGGCCCAGGCGACCACGCAGGCGCGGAGCAGGGTGTCACCGGCGCGATTGCCAATCACGGCGCGATCGTTGGGGCCGGGCTCGTCGGTTCCTTCACCGCCGGTAGCTGGCTCGGCGATCAGTAGGGCGCGCACGCCCGCGGGACCGGGAATCGTGGTGATCATGCGCCGGCCGGCCAGCCGGTCGGCGAGCTGCGCCATCGCTGCCAGCGCGGGGCCGGGGTGGAGCGTTGGCTCGGCTTCCCCGGGGTGCGTTGCGATCCGCCAGGGCGCGCTGACGGCGATGCGTGGCAAGATGGTTTTGGCGTTGATGCCGGTGGTGGCGGCGCCGGTACCCAGTGCTCCCCAGAACTCCACCACGCGCCGGGCCAGTTCGGTGGCCCGGGCTTTGGGGCCGTAGCGAGCCAGTTCGGGAAGTTCGGGAACCACGGTCAGACCGATCGCGTTGCCGCCGGAGACCTGATCGCGCCAGACCAGTGAGAGATCGCGCATAGCGCTGGGCGCGAAGCCGAGGGGAAACTCCATGGCGAGTTCATCCACCAGGGGCCCGGAGGAGATCGCGCCGATGCCCTCGGACGCTCCGGGCGCTCGCGTGCTACGCGTGATGAGCGGGATCGGATGATCCGCACGCCAGGGCAACAGGATGCGTGGCCCGGGCACCAGCCGCGCGATGCTGCGCTCGAAAGACTCGGTTCCCAGCGTCGGGTCGCGCCGCATGGCGTGGGTATCGCCGGTGTGGCCGAGTTGATAGCGCAGGATCTGCTGACCGAAGACATCCAGGATTGGCTCCATGAACGGTGCCCAGGTCTTGGAATCGTGCTCGCACATGCCCAGCGTGTCCGTGGCATCCAGCACCTGCAACGCGGCCAGTTCGGGCGGCACATCGCCGACGGTGAGCGTGACCTGCTGGCCCTGCGCCAGGAGCGCATCGATGGTGGCGGTGCGGGCGGTGAGCACGGCTCGTTGCTGGTCCGCGCTCTGCGCTGCATCGAATGCCGGAAGCGTGATGAAGTGTGTGCCGATGCGCTGGGCGATCGCGGGAATCTGTGGGAGCAGCTGCTCGGGCGTGTCGTCGGCGATGATGCCGAAGCGGGCGAGGTCGCGCACGCGGGCGGAGGAGTTCACGAGCTTCAGCCGCTCGGGGAGAGAGCACATCCAGATTTCCTGGCGGGTGACGCTGACATCCGCGGCGTCGATATCAAGGATGGCGCGGAACCAGCCGTAGCCGGGGAGCGTGGGTGTCCAGGTGGAGGCGCGGGCCGAGGGGTCGAGCTTGAAGGTTTCTTCGGCAACGGCCTTGCCGTCGATATCCAGCACGCGGACACGCGCGGCCAGTTCCTCGCCGCCCTGATCGCGCACCAACATGCCGATGGTGGGGCGTTCGGGGGCGAGAAAGATGCCGGAGCGCTGCGTGGCCCAGAACTTGGTGCGCGGGACCAGCGCGATGGAAACATCGTCAAAGTGCGCCGCGCCCGACACGTCTTCGTGCGGCACGAAGTGCTTGCGGATCGCCTCGGGCGCGGGCGGCTCAAACTGCTTGGGCTGGAGAAGTTCAAGATCGATCTGCAGCCACGCCGCGGCGGGAGAGCTGCCGGGAACCAGAATCTGGACCGTCTCCCACCCGCCGGGCGAGAGCACGGGCGAGGAGCGGACCTCCGCACCGGGAATGGGGTTGGAGTGCTGATCCAGCAGGCGTGCGGTGAGGAAGGCGCGGGCGTGCTCGAGGCCGACGGTCTGGACCTTTGCGGTGACGGTGTAGTCCGCGTCGGGGAAGATGGGAACTTCGCCGGCTTCGAGGCGGAGGGCGGTGGAGCCGCCCATGGTCGGGAGCTTCACGCTCGTCTTGCCGGATGTGGCAAGTGACTTATCGAACTGGGCTTCGTTGTAATTGGGATACCCCGGGCGGCGGAGTCCGGCGGGATTGTCCTGCGGCCGGAACCAATGCAGCGGCACAGGGTACGGGTTCGTTGGTTCCTCAAAGTCAAAAACCCGGAGCAGTCGCTTTGCGAAGCGCGGACGAGAGGCGGGCTGTTCATCGCTCTGCGCGTGAGCAACGGGCATGACTCCTGTGCCTGTCACCGCTGCGGCGATGATGGCGACGACCGGCCACTGGTGCAATATGCGGCGGCGCGCGGAATGTGCCCTGCTCCCGAAGGTCATACCTTATTATCGGCACCTGGCATGAGGAGCTTGCGAATCGGGTCCGGGTGTGGGAGCATCGCAGGATGATGCCACCAACTTCTCACGAAACCGGGCCGAACGCAGCCGAAGGACCGTTTCCGACCATTCCCCATGCCGTGGCCCCGCTCGCGACCGGCGCGACGCCCGAGGGAGAGGCCCGGCGGTTTTATGAGGGGATACGCCTGCGCCGGAGCGTTCGGATGTTCTCGGATCGACCGGTGAGCGAGGAGACGATCCGCTGGTGCGTGCTGGCCGCGGGAACGGCCCCGAGCGGGGCGAACAAGCAGCCGTGGCGATTCGTCTGCGTGCAGGATGCTGCGATCAAACGGCGCATCCGGCTCGCGGCCGAGGAGGAGGAACGCGAGTTCTACACCCGGCGCGCCGGCCCGGAATGGCTCGCAGACCTGCGTCCGCTGGACACCACGCCCGACAAAGAGTTTCTTGAGGTCGCCCCGTGGTTGATTGTTGTGTTCAAGATGATGAAGACGGATTCGGGCGGGCAGGTGTATTACGTGAACGAGAGCGTGGGGATCGCGGTGGGGCTGCTGCTGGCGGCGATCCATAACGCGGGATTGGCCGCGCTAACGCACACGCCAAGCCCGATGGGATTTCTACGAGAAACGCTGGAGCGTCCGGAGCACGAGCGCCCGTATGTGCTGATCCCGGTGGGATATCCGGCGGCGGGCTGCATGGTGCCGGATATTCAGAGGAAGGGGTGGGAGGAGATCATGGTGGTGCGATAGCGATTAGGACCATTCGGCACGATTGCATGGCAACCCGCAGCAATCTATATCGCCACCTTCCGGTTGTAGATGTACCACTCGAACATCACCACCGCGAGCGCGGCCAGCAACAGATATGGCCAGAGCTTGCGGGTCAGGTCGGATTCCTTCTCGGTCTGCGCCTTGATCTCCTGGCGCGCGATCGAGAGGGTGGGGGAAGCGCCGATGTCGCTTTCGTAAGGGTCCAGCAGATTGGCGGCGATGTTGCGCCGGGCCGTGGTGCCATCGGCCACATCCATCGGCGTCGCTTGGCCCTGCCACGAGACTTGGTACATACCGATCCTGCCAATCGGGCCGTAGGTGACGGAGCCGTTCGGGGAGGTTTCCAGTGAGATGGAGGAGCCGTTTGGCTCGGAGAGTTTCACGGCGCTGGCGCCGGGGGGGAGTCGCGTGGTCAGCGTGTCGCCGGCACGGATGCCCTCGCTCAGCACGCCGGACTGCGTCTCGCTGAGGTGGAGCACGCTGCCCGCGAGGAAGAGCACCCAGCCGGGATCAAAGGGCCAGTCGCTGTCGGCCACATCCCACGGCACGACGATCGCCTGCAGCGTCGCGTCGGTGATCTCGACGATTGCGGGGCCGCCCTTGGCCTTGGCGATTTCGCGCACGGGGGTGTCCGGCGCGATCTGCACCTTGCGGAACTTGGCGATGTTGATTTTGTCCAGCGAGGCCAGGCGGAGCGCGGGATGGTCGCGCACGTATCCCAGAATCAGCTCGCCCTCGCCCGGCCCGAGATCAATCAACCCCAGCGGCGGCGGCGGCACCGCTCCGAGCACCAGCGATCTGCCCGGCGGCAGGCCCGGAGCGCTGGCGAGTTTCTTGTCACCCTGCGCCACCAGCGGGAGCACGCGATCGAAGATGAACACGTCGTATTGCGCCGTCTGGCCGCCATCGAGGAGTTTCTGGAACTCGTCAGGGGTCTTGACATCGAACTTGCTGAGATTCAATCCGTTCAGCGCGGTTTTGATGTAGAGATTGCCCTCGGTGACGAGCACGACGGAGAGCCGCTTGGCTGGTGGGATGCTGAGATACGCGACGTTGTCGGTGGGAAGTGCATCGCGCTCCGGGAGAATCAGCCGCACGGAGGCGGTGCCGCCCTCGGGGCGATCCAGCGGGATTACTGCGCCGCCGAGGCCCGGGACCAGCCGCGGCTTGGTGGATGTGACCGGCGCGGCGTCCGCATCGCCGGGCGTCGGGTCATTTTTGGATGAGTCGCTGCCGATCTGCTGCGTGGCTGCGGCGACTTTGATGCCCTTCACGGCTTGCGGAACGCCGTCGATGATGATCTCCGCGTCGATCTCGCGCGGCTGCGGGTCCGTGCTCTGAATGCCGACGAAGATGTTGACGCGGCCCGGATTGTCAAACGCACGCTCGGCGCGAAGGCCGGTGATGCCGACGTTTGGTGCATCCGATGATCCGATGGCGTGATACACCACGGTGTCTTCGGCGGCGGTCTGGAGTTTTTCAGCATCCGGCAGGCGACCGTCGGAAAAGATGTGGAGCGTGGCGGTTGGGCCGCTGGCGATGAAGCCGGCCGGCTGGCCGCCGGAGGTCTCCTTGACCTGATCCTCGAATTTTTTGGTCCCCGTGTACGCGCGCGCGAGTTCGTATGCACGCTCGAGCGAACTGGGAGCATCGGTTGGCTGCACGCCCTCGATGGCGGTTTTCAGCAGTTGTTTGTTGGAGGTGAAACTCTGCACCACCACCGCGGAGGAATCGAACGCGACGACCATTGCCTCCTCGGCCTTGTCATCGAAGATGGACCGCTCGCGCAGGCCGGTGATGAGTTCCAGGGCCCTTTTTTTTGCCTGTTCGAGGCGCGTGACTTTCTTGGATCCCGGCGAACCGGCGTCGCCCGGGCTGGCCTCACCACTCGCGGCCGCCGCGGGCGCGAGCGGTTCGGCGGGCTTCGCGTCCCCATCGGTCGCGTTCATGCTGGCGGAGCGATCAATCAGAATGATTCGGCGGGCCGTGGACAGCCCGCGATGACGCAGTTCGGGTTGCGCGATCGCCAGCAGCGCGGCGATCAGCGCGAGCAGTTGCAGAATGAGCAGAATGTTGTTCCGCAACTTCTGAAACGGCGCGTTGGCCTGCAAGTCCTGGATCGCCTTCTTCCACAGCAGCGTGGAAGAGACTTCCATATCGCGGCGGCGCAGCTTCAGGAAGTACAGAATGATCAGCGCCGGGATGGCGATCGCGGCAAGAAGGGCGGCGATGAGGGGTGTGGCAAAGGTCATCGCAAGAGCCCCCTTCTCCGCAGATAATCCATCACCAGTTGATCCACCGGCATATCGCTCTTCACCGTCATGTGGATGATGTCGCGCTGCGTGCAGAACTGGTGCAGCTTGTTGCAGTAGGCATTGAGAATCTGCTTGTACTTCTTCAGCAGCGGCGCGGTGATGGTCACCTCCGCGGTGTCGCCGTCCTCGATGTCTTTCAGCCGCAGGTCGCCGCCGATGGTCGGTTCCATCTCCTGCGGCGAGAGCACCTGGATCGCGTACACGTCGTACCCCTGCCCTTTCAGCAGCCGCAAGCCTGCCTCGTAGCCCTCCTTGACGAAAAAATCCGAGAGAACGATCATGACGCCCTTGCCGCGCCGCGTGATGGCGATCCGCTTGCAGGCGTCCGTGAAGCGAGTCTGTCCTGCGGGCTCAATGGAGAGGATGTAGCTGGCGAGGTCTTGCAACCTGCGCTTGCCGCGCAGATCGCGGATCGCAGAGACGAGCCCCTGCGGCGGGAGTTCCTTTCCGTCCGCCCCCACCTCCGGCTTCTCGCCCTCTCGCAGCCCCTTGTCGCCCAGCGCGCTGATGCCCACGCGATTCAGATTCACCAGCCCGATGTACCCGAGTGCGGCCGCGAGTTGCTGCATGTACAGAAACTTGTTGGGCTCCCCCGCATCGCTGGATGCCGAACAGTCGATGATGATCTGGAGCGAAAGGTCTTCCTCTTCCAGGAAGAGTTTGAGAAACATCTTGTCCAGGCGGCCAAACACGTTCCAGTCGATGTGCCGCAGATCGTCGCCATAGACGTACGGCCGGTGGTCCGCAAACTCCACGGATTCGCCGCGCCGCTTGGAGCGCCGCTCGCCCTTGAGCTTTCCCGTCATGATCTTGCGAGATGAGACATCAAGCTGACCCAGCCGCGCGGCCAGCCCGGCGGGGAGCAGGTCGTCGATTGTTTCGGCGCGTTTGATGTTGGGGGTTTTGAGCATGGGGAGGAAGACGGAGCGGCACAGGCACGCAGAGGAACGCGGGGGTTACGCAGAGGTTCGCTGAGAGGACGAGGGGAAAGCAATGTCTTGGGAACGAACCGATATGCTTGGTGTGTGGAACTTTGATGATCTGGAGTTGACGCGCCGATGGATTCCGTCGCGAAGGTGGGAGTTGTGGAAATTCAGCAGCAGTCCGAGCGGCGCATCCAGGCCCCGCATGTACCCCAGCATCGTGGAGAGAAACTTCTCTTCAATGCCATTCGTGGACTTGAGCTCGACGACGACGACGAGCTGCTCGACGAGCAGATCGCACCGCTGCTCGCGTAGAACACGATTCTTATACATGATCGGAAATCTCAGCTGCTGTTGGAACCCGATCCCTCGCTCGACAAACTCATAGCAGAGTGCATCCTCATACACTCCTTCCAGAAGCCCGGGGCCGAGGATCGTGTGGACGTCCATGGCCGCCTCGATAATCCGAGACGTCAGCATGTTCCACTCAGAAGGAACTGTCGCCAAGCCAGTGCTATTTGGTTCAGTTGAATCCGACATTCTCGGCTCCTCAGTCATCGCTTCTCCCCCTTTCCCCTTCCTCTCCGCGCGCCTCTGCGTAACCCCCGCGTACCTCTGCGTGCAATTTCCTTCCGCGACCTCACCCCCCCCTCACCGGCTCCTTCGGCGTCGCCTCCAGCAACTTCTTCACCACATCATCCCCCGTGATCCGATCCGCCTCCGCCTCAAAGTTCAGGATCACGCGGTGCCGCAGGCCCAGCAGGGCGACATCCTGGATGTCCTTGTACGAAACGTGGTACCGACCATCCGTCACCGCGCGCACCTTGCCGCCCAGTAGCAGGGCCTGCGCAGCACGGGGCGATGCGCCGCAACGCACGTATTGATTGGTGATGTTGGGGGCGTACTCGCCCTGCGGGTGCGTTGCCAGCACCAGCCGCGCGGCGTATTCCTTCACGTGCGGCGCGACAATGCAATCGCGGATCAGGTGCTGTGCATCCAGAATCCCCTGGCCGTCCAGAATCTTGTTCACCGTCGGCATGTGGGTGCCGGTGGTGCGGTCCATGATGGTCATG
>JBKJOD010000412.1:0-12798 GCA_046593245.1 Phycisphaerales bacterium | reverse complement strand
GTACACGCCGATCTTCGTCGCCGCCCGCATCACCGGCTGGTGCGCCCACATCATCGAGCAGCACGCGGACAACCGGATCATCCGGCCGCTGAGCATCTACACGGGTGAGGCGGAGCGGAAGTGGAACGGGTGATGGGGGAAGTGACGGAGTGAACGAGTGACGGAATGGGGCGGGCGGTGCGGATTCACCTCGTTCTGGACTCGTAGGATAAACGCATGACGACTTCTCCCGGCACTCGCCTCCGCGCTTTGCTCGACAATCCACCCGGTCCTGAGAAGACAGTGATGATGCCCGGCGCGTTCAACGCGCTCTGTGCCAAACTCGTTGCGGATGTAGGATTTCAGGCCGCGTATATCTCCGGCGCGGCGACCAGCGTCGCGGCGGGCGTGCCGGATGTCGGCATCTTGACGCTGGACCACTTCTGCCGCTGCATCCGCGAGGCATATGACGCGAGCGGTCTGCCGATGATCGCCGATGCCGACACGGGCTTCGGCGAGAGCGAGATGGTGCGGCGGACGGTGATCGAGTATTCCCGCGCCGGCGCGGCGGGATTGCACATCGAAGATCAGGTGTTTCCCAAACGCTGCGGCCATCTGGATGGCAAAAAGCTCGTGCCGCTGGATCATGCGGTCGAGAAGGTGCGAGCCGCCGTGAACGCGGCCAAGCACGATGGCAAGGGGTTCGTGATCTGCGCCCGCACGGATGCGAGAGGAGTGGAGGGGTTCGACGCCGCGGTGGCGCGGGCGAAGGCGTATCTGGAAGTCGGCGCGGACATGATCTTCCCGGAAGGGCTGACGACTGAAACGGAGTTCGCTGACTTTGCCTCCAAACTTCGTCACTCCGTCACTCCGTCACTTCGCTACTACCTGCTCGCAAACATGACAGAGTTTGGTAAAACGCCGATTATCCCAGCCGCCAAGTTCGGAGCGATGGGATATCAGTGCGTGATCTATCCCGTGAGCACGTTGCGCGTGGCGATGGGCGCGGTGACCCGTGCGCTCGCCGCGCTCAAAGTGGATGGGAGCGTGCAGGGATCGCTCGATGGGATGCAGACCCGCGAGCAGCTCTATAAGGCGATCGGATACACGCCGGGGGTGGAGTGGGAGTTTCCGGTGAGGTAAGGCCTCTGGGCATACTGGCGTTGCAGGAGAAAACCACGGGTGCGTACGGGCCAACGTTGCTGACCACTGGCGGGCGAGCCGGCAGTGCCACCCGTTTTTCGCACCGTTCGCGTATATCCTGTGTCCAACTCACCATGACCACCACACTCCACACCGCCACCACCGAGTTTGAGAAGAAGGACCGCTGCGCCGATCTGGACCACCGGCCGCGGGTGCTGCTGGGAAAGATGGGTTTGGATGGGCACGATCGGGGTGTGAAGGTAATCGCCCGCGCCTTGCGCGATTCGGGTGTGCATGTGATCTATTCGGGGCTCTGGCAGACGCCGCGGTCGCTGGCGATTTCGGCGCGGGATGAGGATTGCGATGTGATCGCGGCGAGCATGATGAGCAACTCGCATCTGGTGCTCGGGCCGCGGCTGGTGACGGCGCTGAGGGATTTGGGGCGGGCTGACATGCCTGTGTACATGGGCGGGATTCTGCCGCAGGAAGATATCGCGACCCTGCTGGCCGAGGGCGTTGCAAGGTGTTTTACCACGGCGACCGGACTCATGGACATCGTGGAAGCGGTGCGCGGTGCGACGATACCGAAGACGGCGGTGGTGCCCAATGCGACCGCCGAATCGCAGCTCGCTCGCGACATTTCGCTCATGCACGCGGGGCGCCCGTTGCGAAACGGCACGGCGAGGAAGCGGCCGACGCGGGTGATCGGGATCACTGGTTCACCCGGCGCGGGCAAGAGCACGCTGGTGGCACAGCTCGTTGGTGAGTACACACGCCGCGCGAAAGAGCATCGGTCAATGGGTCGATGTGCTGTGGTGGCGTTTGATCCGATGAGCCCGATCACCGGCGGCGCGCTGCTGGGGGATCGGCTGCGGGTGGACTTCAACACGCTGGATCAGAACGTGTTCTACCGCTCGCTGGCGATCAGCGGCGAGGACTATCACGCACTGCCGGAGATTGTCGAGCTCATCGGTGGCTGCGGCGGCGATGCTCCATTCACAACCGTGTTCATCGAAACTGTCGGCGCGGGTCAGAACGAGACCAAGATTCGCTCGTTCGTGGATCGAACGGCGGTGGTGCTGACGCCAGGGATGGGCGATGCCGTGCAGATGGACAAGGCGGGTATTCTCGAAATCGCGGATGTGTTCGTGTGCAACAAAGCGGATCATCCCGGCGAGAACGAGCTTGTGCGTGACCTGCGCGATGTCGCGGGCAAGCGGCCGGTCATCGAGACCGTCGCGACGCGCGGGCAAGGTGTGCCCGAACTCCTTGATGTGCTATTGGCTTAACAATGCCTGGTGTTGGATTGACCAAGCCGAACCGAAGTCTGGCGCATTCGACATCCAAGCGCACGTGTTGCTCGTAGGCCAAGTATGCCAGAAGCCGATCAATCTCACGTCATGGCCTGCATGGAAGTCTGGGGCGGCAATCGCGCCATCGACAACGGTGTGGTCATGCCGGGGCTCGATGCTTGGGTCTTCTCGTTGCCGTATCGGCATGAGGGTGTCGCGGGTGATGACGACGCGGGCGGCGATATTCACTACGTCACCAGTTGCGCCACCGGCCGGATCACGCGGCTGATCGTCGCGGATGTCTCCGGACATGGCGCGCCGGTCGCCAAGGCCGCCGATGCGTTGCGGCGGCTGATGCGCAAGCACACCAACTCGATCGAGCAATCGGATCTAGTTGAAAAGGTCAACCGCGAGTTCGGCATCATCGGCGACGCGGAGCAGGACAGCCCCGGTGGCGGCACGCTCTTCGCCACCGCCGTGGTCGCGACCTATTTCTCGCCCACGGATGAGCTGGCTGTTTCCAACGCCGGCCATCCACGCCCGATGCGATACGACGCGAAACGCGGCGAGTGGCAGGCCATCGAGCCCGTCGAGCGAGGTCAGCAGCGCGGTGGCGGCCACACGAATCTGCCGCTGGGGATCATCGAGGACACCACGTATCCCGCGACAAGCATTCATCTGCGCCCCGATGATCTGGTGCTCTTTTATACCGATTCCCTCATCGAGGCGAAGACGGCCGATGGCTCGCTGCTCGGCCACGAGGGCCTGCGGCGGGTGCTCGCAGAAGTAGACCCCGCGCGCCCGGAGGTGTTCGTACGCGACTTGCTTGGTCGCATCGCGCGGCTGTCGGTGCCGGGGTCTGCGCCGAGCGATCTGGGGCGGGTATTCAACGATGATGTCACCGCGCTGCTGGTGCGGCGCAACGCGCTCAAGCCGCGGCCCTCCATCGGGCTCGCCACAATGGCGGGCGTTCGCATTCTCCGCGAGGCGATTCGTTCGCTGCTTCCCGGCGGTGCGCCGGCATCGTTTCCCACGCTGGATCGGCGCTCGATTGGTGGCGCGATGAACACGAATATGAATGCCGACGAGCACGCAAAAAGAATCACGCCCGATGGTTGAACCATCGGGCGTGAGATGAGTCATGGGACGTGAAGTCGCGCGGTGATTACTTCGCGGCCTGATCCTTTTTGTCGGACTTGGTGACACGGCCCTCGGAGTCGGTCACGTTCAGTCGCTTTTTCATGGCTTCATAGGTGAACGGGTTGTCGTCCATCGAAGTGCCGAACTCGCCGGATGATGCCTGGCGGAGAAGCCCGGCCTGACTGGAACGGAATCGCTCCGCGGTGAGCGGGAGCATTTTCTTGGCGCGATAGACACACAGCGAGAGAACCTGATCCACGGGTGTAGAGAAGGTCTTGGCCGCGGATTCCACTTTGGCAGGATCAACGAGCGGATCCAGACCGGAGAGCGAGTTCACAACCTTTTCGCGGAACGCGGGGGTGTCCAGTGATTGCGAGGCCGCATCGCCGCCGACGATAAGGCGGCTCTTGCTCACGGTTGCTTCATGGAGAGCGACCGGGGGCTCGGTGGAGCCAGCGGGTGCCTTGGCGATGGCTTCGAGCCCCTGCGCCACGGCCTCGGCGCGGATGGTGGACTCCTTGGCTTTGAGCTTGTCATACGCGGCGAGCCGCTTGATGTCCTGCACGATGTCGGCCTTGATCTCAGTGAGCGAGTCCGGCGGAGACTGCTTGCGGGCATCAAGGACCATGAAGTAGTAGCGATTGCCGTTGTCGGTTTCCATCGAATCCGCGAAGGGGACTTCAGTCTGGAGAGAGAGGTCGTTGGTGTCGGCGATTTCACGAACGCTGAAGACGACCTTGCCGAAGGGGCGACGCTCCGGGCCACGGCGCATGAATGCCTGGCCGATGCCCTCGAGTATGTCCGCGTCGCGGGCCTCGATCCAGGTGTTGGAGCGAACCACAACTTTCGGAGCCGGGATGGTGATCTTGTACTGGTCCATCAGACGCATGGCGACTTGCTCGCGGATCTGCGTGAAGTCCGGGCGCTGCGTCCCCCAGTCGGCGGGGAGACGGAAGTAGTCGGTGTCGCGGTCGAGCTTGTGCGTCACCTTATCGATCTCGGCGCGAACAATCTGATCCGCGGCCTTCATCACCTTGTCGGCGAGTTCCTTGCGAACCTCGCCCTCGATGCGGGCACGCTCGGTCTCCGGCGTTTTTCCGGTGATTGTCACCTGCCCGTTCGGGAACGCCTGCAGGAACCGCTTCTCAACCTCCACACCATCCACGATGACCGCGCTGGAGATGATGTCCTTATTCAGTTCCATCCATGCCAGCTTGACGCGGGCGGGAAGCTTGTAGCCGATGCCGAACTCGCCGCCACCCTTGGGGGTGTCCTTGAACTTGGCGAACTGGGCGGCGATCTCGGCCTCGGTCGGTTCCGGAACTCCGGCGAGCTCGCGCTCAGCGGGGATGAGCACATAGTCCACCGTCACCTGATCCGCAAAGCCGCGGCTCTCGGACGCGAGCCGGCGTGCGGAGAAGCGTGCGGTGGCCTGATACGCATTTTGCAAACGAACAGCACCGCGAAGTTTGGCGAACGCTTGGAACATCTGGTCATCGGAGAATCGCGCCGAGCTCTGTGCCTGCGTCATCGCACTGGTCATGCCCATCTTGAACATGGCGGTGTATGTGTCGAGCTGGCTCTGGTCGCGGGCCATCTGGGAAGCCATGCCTCGGGCCAGCTCCTCCATGTAGTCTTTGCCGTCGTTCACGCCACCGATGAGGCCAGCCTTTTCGGCCTCGTGCGTCAGAAGATACCAATGCTCAGCATTCTCACCCCCCCCAACCGCAGCCATGCCCTGGCGGCCGCTGAAGATGCGGGTGGACTCGATGACCATAGAAAGCGCCCCGTACTCGCGGGCAGACTGGCCATACTCCTCCTGGCCGACGCGCTTGGAACCAACTTTGAAGACGGTGCCTCCGAAGAGGCCGTGCTTGCCGAGGTCCTGAAGCACGCTGCCCAGCAGAAACGCGACCATGAGCAGGCAGCCGCCCACGACCAGGATGAAGGTGTTGTATTTGCGAAGCCACTTGAGCATGGAAGGAGTCCTCGTGCCCCGAATGGGGCAATGCAGGCACCCGCGAGCATCCATGCTTGCGGGATATAGACACGGGCCACGCGATCGGCGGCCGGCATTGCCGGAGCCCGACCACGTGGCCCGCATGAAGGCCGACTGCTTATCGGTAGTATTCGATGATGAGGTTGGGATTCACGTCAAACGGAATCTGATCCGAGGTCGGCAGGGCGACGATCTTGGCCGTCAGCTCGCCGGGGTTGAACTCGATCCAGCCCGGAACCTCGTGGCCCGAGAGTGATTCCATGTTCTCGCGGACCAGCTTGTGCAGACCATCCTTGATGGTGATGGTGTCGCCGATTTCGACGGAATAGCTCGGGCGATCGGTCTTATGGCCGTTCACCTTAACGTGGCCGTGGGCGACAATCTGACGGGCCGCCCAGATGGTGCGGGCCAGGCCGGCGCGGCGGATGACGTTGTCCAGACGACGCTCCATCAGACGCAGCAGCATCTCGCCGGTGTTGCCCGGGAGACGGCCTGCCTCTTCGATGTAGCGGCGGAACTGACGCTCCAGAACGTGATAGTGGTGGCGAAGCTTCTGCTTCTCGTTGAGGCGAACGCCGAAGTCACGCAGACGGCGACCGCGATAGCCGTGCATGCCGGGAGGGGTCAGCGTGCGCTTGGACGTGTGCTTGGGGATGTCCTCGATGGGGCTGCCGCATCGACGAGACAACTTGAGCTTGGGACCAGTGTAACGGGCCATGAAACGGGCTTCCTTCCGTCGTGCGACCAGCCGCGGCGGACGGATGTCCGAAACGATTGATCGACGTGCCTTTGTGAAACATGCACACGCGAAAAGGTGTGCAGCCAGTCGGGCGATCTGTGCCGGTGGGCTGCGGCTGCGGTCCGGCGTGGTGAGATCCGGGCATCAACGTGATGACCTGGGGGGACGAGTAAAGGCAGGGTCATGGTCGGGGTCAAGGGGGGCGACCCCTATCAGACAGATTTGTTCGGAATCTAACCGGGCTGGACTCTAGTTTGGTAACAGTCCATCGTCCTCTTCCTCGCTGAAAAATCGCAAGTGCGTGTCGAGCGTGCTTTGGGTGACGCCGATTCCGTCGCGTGATTCATCGCCACCCTCGCCGTTGTACTCATTGTGGTGGTACATGTTGGGGTCGGCCTGATCCCTGAGAGCGCGAGACTTGACGAACGCGGCGTGCTGATCCGTCCAGAGCACGCACATGCCAGTACGTTTCCAGTTGGCGGAGAAGGTGTTGCCCGCCATGTAGTCGGCGCGGTCGCCCATGTAGACGACTGGTTTCCACGCTTTATCCAGTTGTTTGTCATTGTCGAAGGAGAACGAGCAGTGCCAGTTGATGTTCGGGGCGTCGCCGGGCGCGATGGTGACTGAGTTTTCGATGGCAACGCCGGAGAGGTCGGCGAGAACGGGGCGGCCATCGGTTGTCTCCGCGGTCGCGAGCGTGTCCTGCGTGTTGGGGTTGAGAAACGCCTGATATGGAACGAAGTTGTTGCGGGCGAGAACGCCGAAGCCAATGAACGCTTTTTCCTCGCGTGAATCGAGGGCGGGGAGCTGGTCGCGAAAATCGTGGGCGTAGGAGGCCGCGCCGATGCCCATGTCGCGCAGGCGTGCGAGCGTCACGGCTTGGCGTGCGGCGGTGCGCGCGTGGCCGAGCGCCGGCAGGAGAACGCCGATGAGGAGTGCGATGATCGCGATAACGACAAGGAGCTCGATCAGAGTGAAGCCGGCGCGCGGGGCAAGCCCCTGCGATGACGCAACGTGGGATGGCATGAAATGACTCGAAGCGGCCGCGCGTGAACGCACGACAGGGTTTGGGAATGAGTTTCAGCGGCTACGTGGCGGGATTATCGATCGCTGATCAGGCGGCCGGTGGGCCACGCGGCGAGATATGGTGAGGGCGCTCGTATGAATCGGCGTGCTGCGATGCGATCGAGATGATCGCGACTCGCGGCGCGAAGCCACAAAACGCGGGTGTCAGAAGGGACGTTCCCGGCGCGATCGTGCCAAGAAACATGATCTGGCAGAGGCCGCAACGGCTCTCATCGTGATTGGTGTTGTCGCGATGCGTGTGCTGGTCAGGGGTCGCATCCTCGTGATGCGCGCTGTCACGGTGATCGGATTGCTCACCTTGCTCGAATGTGCGGCCATGCTCCGGGTGATCGTTATTAGCGGCGCAAGGAGTGTGCAAAGCGGGAAGCAGCCAGTTCGCCGCGAGAGCGAAGAGGACAGCAAGAAGCCCGAGATAGCGGCGCGTGCGGAGCATGACTGCACAAAGCTTCGCACGCACAATGAGGGGAGTCAAGTGTTTATGCAAATGATTTGCATAAATACTTTGGGCCACTTTCGCTGGGTGTCGGATGTGCTGGGCGGATTTGCGGAGCCGGCCGCGCGATTTGAGCTCGTGTTGTCGCTATCGTTCCACATGCGCGTCCCGCTTCACGTGCTCCAGCCGATCCACCGCCACCCTGACGCGGCGCTGGATGCGTACGAAAAGAAAGAAAAATGCGGCGTGCTTGGCGTGTGGGGTGGCCCGGAACCGGCCACCAACTGTTACCTGGGCATGTACGCTCAGCAGCACCGCGGGCAGGAGTCCGCGGGGATTGCCGTATCGAACGGACGCAAGTTGGAGGCGTTCACGGGAATGGGGCTGGTGCCGGAGATTTTCACGGCTCGGGTGCTGGAACTTCTTGAGCGTGCCGCGAAGCAGGTGGCCGCGGACCCGACCGGGGCCCTTCAAGCGACCAATGGCACGGCGTATACGCGCGGGTGCGGTGCGATCGGGCACAACCGGTATTCCACGGCGGGCG
This sequence comes from Phycisphaerales bacterium, assembly GCA_046593245.1. Classification (GTDB taxonomy): domain Bacteria; phylum Planctomycetota; class Phycisphaerae; order Phycisphaerales; family UBA1924; genus UBA4658. Next base: position 4,443 of record JBKJOD010000412.1, on the reverse strand, counting down.
GCTCGCTGGTTTGCAACGCGCAGCCGCTGCTGGAGAGCTATGTCGGCGGGCAGGTGGCGGTGGCGCACAACGGGAATCTGATCAACGCGACTGCGCTTCGCAAACAGTTCGAGCAGGCGGGGCATCTATTTCATACCACCAGCGACACCGAAGTGATCGTGCACCTGCTGGCCTCGCCGGCGCAGCAGAAGGCGGTGGATCCGCTGGCCGCCACGCTGCGCCATTTGGAAGGCGCGTATTCGCTGCTTTTCTTGTTTCCGGATCGCATTGAAGCGGCCCGCGACCCGTGGGGGTGGCGTCCGCTGGTGCTCGGGCGATTCGCCGATGGGCGGCATGTGGTGGCGAGCGAGACCGTCGCGCTGGATGTTCTGGATGCGACATTCGTGCGTGAGATCGAGCCGGGCGAGATCGTGACGCTTTCGGATGCTGGCGTGACATCGCGGCGATTCGATGATCCGGCTCCGCGGCGTGCGCACTGCATCTTCGAGCATGTCTACTTCGCCAATCCGTCGAGCGTGGTCTTTGGTGAGAATGTGCAGATCGTGCGTGAGCGGCTCGGGGAGAAACTGGCAATCGAGGCACCGGTGCCGGCGGACTATGTGATGCCGATGCCGGACTCTGGGCGGTCGGCTGCGAGCGGCTACGCACGAGCGAGCGGGATTCCATATCGCGAAGGCATCGTTCCCAACCGCTACGTCGGGCGCACATTCATCAAGCCCTCGCAGAGTGAGCGGCAGAGCGCGGTGAAACTGAAGCTGAACGTCATCCGCGACATCGTGGCGGGGCGGAAGATTGTCGTGGTGGACGACTCAATCGTTCGGGGCACGACGACGAAGGTGAAGATGAACCAGCTTCGGGAGGCGGGCGCGAGGGAGATTCACCTCCGCATCTCGTGCCCGCCGATTCGCCACCCGTGCTTCTTTGGCGTGGACTTCGCCAGCCGCGATCAGCTCATTGCCCACAAGAAGACGGTCGAAGAGATCCGCGTGTTCCTTGGCGTGGATTCGCTGCACTTTCTCTCGCTCGATGGGCTGCTCTCGTGCGTGACGACGCAGCCGCGCGAGCACTGGTGTACGGCCTGCTACACGGGCGAGTACCGGCTCGATCCGGAGCATCCGATCACGGATGAACTGGCGACGCGGCAGATGAATATGTTCTAAAACCAGAATGTCGAACGTCGTTTCCATCAAGCTCGCGCACTCTCCGGACCCGGACGATGTATTCATGTGGTGGCCGATCACCGGCATGATCGAGCCGCCATCGCATGAGCAGGCGCAGCAGGTGGTTCCGGCTCGCGTGGTGTCGCAACCGGAGCTGGACACGGGGCGATTCCGCTTCGTTTCGATCGCCTCGGACATCGCCGCGTTGAACCGCCGCGCGATCTCGACTGGTGATTTGGAAGTCACTGCGATCTCGATGAACTGCTACGCGCGGGTTGCGAAACAGTACCAACTGACATGCTTCGGTTCGTCGATGGGCTTCGGCTACGGACCGAAGCTGGTGGGGCGCGCCGGACAAAATGAGAAGCAGTCGAGCACGCTCGCCTCGCCGGTCTGCTATGCGGACGAGCGGGGAATGAGCGGCAACGCGGCGATCTCGCTTCCCGAAAACGCCCTGGTCGCGATTCCCGGGCGCGAGACCACGGCGTTCCTGCTTCTCTCAATGATGCTCGGCGAGTCGCGCTCGCGGGTTCGATTCGTGGAGATGCCCTTCGATCGCATCCTCGAAGCGGCGGCATCTGGTGAAGGCGGCGTGACGCATGGCCTGCTCATCCACCAGTCACAACTCACCTTCGCGCAGCTCGGTCTTGAGCTCATCGCGGATGTCGGCGACTGGTGGTTGAAGCAAACCGGGCTCCCCCTGCCACTGGGTGGAAACGCGGTGCGACGTGATCTGGATGCACTGCACGGTGCCGGTACGACGACGGAAGTTGTCCGCTTGCTCAACGCCTCGCTGCGATACGCGATGGAATATCGCGAACGCTCGATGGAATACTGCATGTCTTTTGCACCCGAGATCACCCGCGCTCAGGCGGAGCGGTACATCCAGATGTACGTCAACGATCTGACCATCGATGCCGGGGAAACAGGGGAGCGAGCCGTGGCGCGGCTGCTCGCCGAGGGTAATCGCTTGGGCCTTTGCCCGGACGCGGGCGAGATTCACATGCTCCGGCCACCGGGGTGACCCCGGGGCATCGCTCACGCTGGTTGGTAAAAGTGGCTCCGATAAGCCGCTCGCCGGGTACGGATGAGTGGGTGCCGGTTAAAACCAGATGAAGAACCCTCGCGGATGGTTACATCCGCAAAACCAGACCGCCGATTGAATCCGTGGGCTGTCCCGATCCGTATCGGGCGGTATCTTTTGTTCGACCGGCGTTCGCCGCCGGTTTTGTTGTCTGTCATACAGAGTGGAGTTCTGGACGTGGGGCAAGCACCTCGGAAACGTGCGTTGGGTTGGCTTGAGGGGTGCTGGATTGCGCTACTGGCGCTCGGGATCGTTGGTGTGGCGTTTGCCGTGCCGCCCATTCAGAGCACCAAGACGAACTTCTCCGGGCCGGGCACGCAGCCCGCAACACTGACAGATCCCCTGATCGAGCCGACGCAGTGCGCTGCCTGCCACGGGTACTACGACCATCCGGAATGGGAGCCGTACTACCGCTGGAACCACTCGATGATGGCGCAGGCGGCTCGCGATCCCGTCTTCTATGCCGCGCTGGCGATTGCGGAACAAGATGCAACATTCGTTGCGGAATCCTGTCTCCGCTGCCACGCCCCGATGACCTGGCTGCGGAATCAGGTCAAGTTCAACAACGATGTTCAGTCACCACAATATGGAAAGTTGCTTCCACTGGCGGACGAGCAGAAGCTCGGCGTCGCCTGCCATGTCTGCCATCGCATGGTGGACCCGATCTACCAGGAAGGCGTGAGCCCATCGGTGGACCTTTCGATTCTGAACGGGCTGGCAACAGGTGTGCCTCCTTCTGCGCACAACGCCTCGATGGTCGTGGACCCGATGGATCGCCGACGCGGCCCGTTTGATCTGCAGGCGGATTGGCTGAACACGCCGTACAACGGGTGGCCGGGCTTCCACGCATTTCTGCAATCGCCGTTCCATCTCTCATCGCGCATGTGCGCGACGTGCCACGATGTATCCAGTGCTCACTTCACCAAGCAGCCAAACGGGTCGTACACGCTGAACGCTGCCGGGCAGGCCCCGGCCGCCAGCAAGCTGGACCAGTTTCCGGAACAGCGGACGTTCAGCGAGTGGTCACAGTCGCTCTTCGCATCCGGGCCGGTCGCCATGAACAACCGATACGGCGGCAACATGATGGCGTATTCCAGCTGTCAGGAGTGCCACATGCAGACGATCACCGGTGAAGGATGCGCGCTGGACCCGCCGACTCGGTCCAATCTGCCGCAGCATAACTTCAACGGTGCGAACACCTGGGTGCTCAAGGGCGTGCGCGAGTTGTACAACGACTCAGACACCGAACTGACCGAGGACGGTGTGAATGACTCGATCGCTCGGACCCAGTTCATGCTCCAGCGTGCGAGTGATCTGCAGGTGACGCAGAGTCACGGGGTGCTGAATGTCCGCATCATTAACTACACCGGCCACAAGCTTCCCACCGGCTACAACGAGGGCCGCCGGATGTGGATCAATGTGAAGTTCCGCGATGCGGGTGGTGCTGTGATGTCCGAGCGTGGTGCGTACGACACGGCCACCGCGACGCTGACGGATTGGAACACCAAGGTATATGAGGCGACCATCGGCCCGGACGCGGCCATGGCCGCGTTGACTGGTGCGCCGCAAGGACCTGCTTTCCGCCTGGCCATCAGCAACAAGTTCTACAAGGACAACCGCATCCCGCCCATGGGATTCACCAACGCGAACTTCACGAGTGTGCAGGCGGGCAGTGTTCCGCCGAATCTATACGCGGATGGTCAATACTGGGATGACACTCCATTCCTGCTTCCACCGGGTGCCCGCTCCGCGCAGGTGACGGTGTACTACCAAACCACATCCAAGGAGTACATCGAGTCACTCCGCGATGGCAATACCAGCAACACACTGGGGCAGATCGCGTACACGACGTACGTGAACGCTGGCAAGAGCGCCCCCGCCATCATGGACACCGCGACGTTGCAACTGAACTGCCGATGTGACTGGAACGAAAACGGCACGATAGAGGTGCAGGACATCTTCGATTTCCTCAACGGCTGGTTCACGCTCAACGGCGACTTCAATGCCGACGGGATAACCGCTGTTCAGGACATCTTTGACTTCCTGACCTGCTGGTTCGGCAACTGCACCGGCGGGTGATCTTCCAGCTTTGGGCTGATCAGCACGCCTGGATCGATTCTCTGCGCAATGAACTGAACGGCGTGCTACTCGCGATTACACATCTGCGATGCGCACAGCGCGAATCCCCAGGAACAATGG